>NZ_JAMYMR010000006.1:0-257829 GCF_040318635.1 Mesorhizobium sp. M1066 | reverse complement strand
CGCGGGAATCGGTGACGTTGAACATCACCAGCCTGCCATGACCGCCCTCTCTCAGCGAATTTGCAGAACTCTCAGCACACTACCCTGGCCCGCGGTATCGCGTTGGCGGTGCAGCGCCTATCAGGTCGCGTGTGAGTGGCTGCTGCTCAGGTCTAGAACGTCGACGCCGACCGACTTCCGTACGAGCCAGGCCGGCATGAGTTCCCGGACAACCGATTTGAGATAATCAACCATGGGCAACGCATGTTGCCTTCTGCGGGTTCCGTATCACCGCCATCCCTCGCAGTTCAGAGCCCGAGGGTTTGGCCCGCTTCAATCTGAAGGAAATCTGCCGACGAATTCCGGAACACAGCGTCCTGGAACGCGGCGACGGCAGAGCCATGGGTGACATCGACCAGCACGGTCGCCGCAGCTTCAACTTTGTCGGCCGCTTCGTCGACCTTGTCGAATCGCATCATCATTCGATCATGGAGCATCGAAAGCCGGGCCGCGTGGTAAAGCACGCTGCGTTTGTGATAATCCGAGTCCAAGGGTTCGAACAGCATTGTCATTTGGGGCTATCGATCTCGTTTGGCGGCCTCGACCAGACGCCGAATCCTGCCGGACCGTTCGATGCTTTGGGCCACCATCTTTTCCGCGCGTTCAATCGCGAGTTCGGCCCGTTCGATGCGCGGCTTGGCATTGGCGACATCGGACGCAATCCCGATTCCTTGGGGTTTGATGGTGTTCATCATGAGTTTGTAACCCACCGAGGGCGGAATCGTTCCTTGACCGGCCAAGTAGCCCTGTCGGCCGACGTGGGGGATTCTCTTGACGATGTCAGCACCCTCGACCATCGGCAAGCCATGCACGTGGGCAAGCAGCATGCCTAGCGCGCCGTCCAACGAAGCGCAGGCCAACACGAGGTCGAACATTATCTCCGGTGCCTGGCCTTCAACACACGGTCTATATTTCGCTCATCGAAAAGGGGTTCAGGTCGCATCCATGTCGCGTGGACCTGCCGATAGTTGCAGGAAACCCTTGGAAATCAACGGTAGTCATTTGCAACATGGTGCGACTTGAGAATGGCAAAGAAGGCGCGCTAGATGACGCCTAAATGCCTAAATTTATTTGAAGAAATTTGGTAGCGGGAGAGGGACTTGAACCCCCGACCCCAGGATTATGATTCCCGTGCTCTAACCAACTGAGCTACCCCGCCAGGGCGGCGAAAGGCCCGAAATCCGCCTCAAATCGAAAGGCATGTCGGAGGCGTTCGCCAAGGTCGCGCGGATATAAGGTTGGGAGGGTGAGCCTGTCAAGCTTCGAAGCAACCGGCTTGCCGGCTTATCGTCATTATCGAAAAGCTTTGCCGTGCGGACATTTGGTTGCCGCCACCGGGGTTGAGTTCGAAGGGGCACGTCGCTATGTCTCGGCCACGAGTTTTTAGAGTTTGAAACAGATGAAGCCGCGCATAGCAGTCCTCGGTTGCGGATACTGGGGCAGCAACCACATCCGCACTCTCAAGGCGCTCGGCGCGCTGCACGCGGTCTCCGACACCAACCGGGCCCGCGCAGAAGGCTTCGCCAGCGAGCAGGACTGCCTGGCGATCGAGCCGGACCAGCTGTTCGTCCGTGACGATATCGACGCCATCGTCATGGCACTGCCGCCGCAATTCCATGCCGACCTTGCCGTGCGTGCCGTCGAGGCCGGCAAGGACGTGCTGGTGGAAAAGCCGATCGCGTTGACTGTGGCGGATGCCGAGCGTGCGGTGCAGGCAGCCAAGGACAATGGCCGCGTCTTCATGGTCGGCCATGTCCTGCGGTTCCATCCCGCCTTCGAGACGCTGAAAGGGTTGATCGACAAGGGCGAGCTGGGCGAAGTCCGCTACATCCACTCGCACCGCCTCGGCCTCGGCAAGTTCCACACAGAGAACGACGCGCTGTGGGACCTGGCGCCGCACGATCTGTCGATGATCCTGGCGATCACCGGCACCGAGCCGATCGAGGTGCGCGGCGAGGGCGCCGCGCTGCTCGACAGTCTCAGCGATTTCGCCCATCTGCACATGCGCTTTCCCAACGGCCTGCGCAGCCATCTCTTCACCTCGCGTCTCAATCCCTATCGCGAGCGGCGGCTGACCGTGGTCGGCACCAAGGCGATGGCGGTGTTCGACGACGTCGAGCCATGGGAGCGCAAGCTTGCCGTCTACCGCCACGCGGTGTGGCAGGACAGCGGCCAATGGGCCTTCACCACCAATGAGCCGTCCTATGTCGCGGTTGCCCAGGGCATGCCGCTGACACGCGAGCTGGAGCATTTCATCCAGTGCATCGAGACGCGTGCCGAACCGCGTACCAGCGGCGAGGAAGCGATCAGGGTGCTGCGCATCCTGACCGCCGGCACGGTCACCCACACCAAGTCGAATTCCTGAAGCGCGGATTATTCGGCGGGAACCTTATTCGGCAGGTATCTTATTCGGCAGGAATCTGGGCCGGCCTGGCGGCAAGCCGGGTCAGCATCGCCTCGGCCTCGGCGCCACGCTCCGCACGCTCGATGAAGCCGCCGCCGAACACGCGAGCTTCGTTGCCGTCATCGGAGTAGAGCACGCAGGCCTGGCCCGGCGCGATGCCGGACTCGCCGTCGACCAGTTCCACCCATGTGGCACAGGCACGATGATGCAGCACGGCCGGGCGCGGCGGCCGCGTCGAGCGGACCTTGGCGAAAAGCTCCAGGCCGCCTGCAGGGATGTCTGTGAGCGGTCCGTCGCCCAGCCAGTTCATATTGCGCAGATAGATCTTGTGCGTCTCCAGCGCCTCGCGCGGGCCGACCACGACCCGTGCGCGGTCGGCGTCGAGATGGACGACGTAAAGCGGCTCGCCGGAAGCGATGCCGATGCCACGGCGCTGGCCGATCGTGTAGCGCAGGATGCCCTCATGGCGGCCGAGCACGCGGCCGTCGATGTGGACGATGTCGCCCGGATTGGCGGCGGTCGGCTTCAGCTTGGCGATGATGTCGGAATACTTGCCCTGCGGCACGAAGCAGATGTCCTGACTGTCCTGCTTGGCGGCAACCGCCAGCCCCATCTCCTCGGCAATGGCGCGAACCTGAGGCTTCGACAGGCCGCCAAGGGGAAAGCGCAGATAATCAATCTGTGCCTGCGTGGTGGCGAACAGGAAATAACTCTGGTCACGGTCGGCGTCGACCGGCCTGTGGAGCGCGCGGTGGGCGCCGTTGGCGCCGGAACGGATGTAGTGGCCGGTGGCCAGCGCGTCGGCGCCGAGCTCCTTGGCGGTGGCTAGGAGGTCGGCGAACTTCACCGTCTGATTGCAGGAAACGCACGGGATCGGCGTCTCGCCGGCGACGTAGCTCTCGGCGAAGGGATCGATGACCGCCTTGCGGAAGCGTTCCTCGTAGTCGAGCACATAATGGGGGATGCCGAGCGTCTCGGAGACACGGCGGGCATCGTCGATGTCCTGCCCGGCGCAGCATGAGCCGGCCCGGTGCGTCGCCGCGCCGTGGTCGTAGAGCTGCAAGGTGACGCCGACGACGTCGTAGCCCTCGCGTTTCAGCAGGCCGGCGACGACCGAGGAATCGACACCGCCCGACATGGCGACGACGATGCGGGTGTTTTCGGGACGTCCGGGAAGATCGAGACTGTTCATGATGCTTTCGTTCTGCACGGCGCCTCAATGCCAATGTCGAGAATATAGGTCAAGCTTTACCGGCGCGCCAGCGTGCAGGGCGATTCACCGGTTGCGTCCGATCTCCGCCAGGGGATGCATTTTCCCCGGCAAATCAGGGTTTGCGGGCAGATGTTTCAAATGCCGGCGAAAAGACTAACGCGGCGTTCATGATCCTTACCTAGTCATTAGGGTCTGCTTAGGCAATTTTTAAAGCTGTGGCGGTAACGTGGCGGGGATTGGGTCTTTGAGTTTTTTGTAGAGAGTACGATGACCGATCTGGTTAGACCGAGAGTCAAATATGTTATCGGGCCTGACGGCAGCCCTCTTACGATTGCCGATCTGCCGCCGACCAATACACGTCGCTGGGTTATCCGGCGTAAGGCGGAAGTGGTTGCGGCCGTGCGCGGCGGGCTTTTGAGCCTGGACGAGGCATGCCAGCGCTACAAGCTTACCACCGAGGAATTCCTGTCCTGGCAGGCGTCGATCGACGAGTATGGCCTTGCCGGGCTGCGCACGACACGCATCCAGCAATACCGGCACTGACCATTGCGAATTTAGACGAAGGGCGCGGCTAACCCCGCGCCCTTCTGTTTTTCACGGTTCCCGCTCAGAGCGACAGCACAACCTTGCCGATCGGCTTGGTGGCGAGGAAGGCGTGAGCGGCCCCCGCCTGGTCCAGCGGGAAGCTCTTCGCCACATGGACGGCAAGCTTGTTGGCATCGATCAACCGAGCCAGTTCCAGCAGGCCCTCACTGTCGGGCACGACGGACATACGCTCGACCCGAATGTCTCGCGCGCCGGCCTCGGCCCTTGTGTTGTCGCTGACATCGAGCAATGACACCAGCACGCCGCCACGCTTAAGCACCTTCAGCGAGCGTTGGGCGTGGTCGCCGCCCATTGGATCCAGCACCAGATCGATGTCGCGGACCTGATCGGTGAAATCGCCCTTGGTGTAGTCGATGACTTCGTCGGCGCCCAGTTTGCGGACGAAATCGAGCTTGCCCGGGCTGGCCGTGGCGACGACGTAGGCGCCGCGCGCCTTGGCGATCTGCACCGCCAGGTGACCGACGCCGCCGGCTCCCGCATGCACCAATACGCGCCGATCCGATTTCAGTCGGCCGTGACGAACAAGCCCTTGCCAGGCGGTGAGGCCGGCCAGCGGCAAGGCGCCCGTCTGGAGGTGGTCCGCGCCCTTCGGCTTCAGTGCGATTTGATCGGCAGGTACGGCAGCAAACTCGGCATAGGCCGCCGCCTGCTTGGGAAAGCGCGGCATCCCGAACACCTCGTCGCCGATCTTGAAGCCGGTGACGCCGGCGCCGAGCGCTTCGACAGTTCCCGAGATGTCCCAACCCAGGATGAAGGGCGGCTCGCCGAGCAAGGGGTAGTAGCCGGCACGGACGGCGTCATCGACCGGATTGATGCCCGCGGCCTTGACACGGACCAGCACTTCGCCGGCCTCTGACGTGGGATCCGGCTGATCGGCGATGACAAGGACGTCGGGTCCGCCGACGGAATTCTGGATAACGGCACGCATTGAGATGTCTCCTGCTCGATTGATGCCACTATCATTTGGATAGTAATAGTATCTTGTCCAGTATGTACCTTCCTGATATATACGCACCCCATGGATAGTGAAGATGATTGCGGTTTCGGCTATGATGCGTTCCGGCGGACGTGTCCTTCGCACACCGTGCTGGAGATGCTGGCCAGCAAATGGGTCTATCTGGTGGTTTGCGCGCTGCGCAAAGGCCGGCTGCGCAATGGCGAGCTCGCCCGCAAGCTCGAAGGCATCACACCGAAGATGCTGACGCAGACGCTGCGGGTGCTCGAGCGCGACGGCCTGGTGCGGCGCGAGATTTTCCCGGTCATTCCGCCGCGCGTCGAATATGAATTGACCGAGCTCGGCCAGAACCTGGCGGGGCTGCTTACCCAGATCAGGTCATGGGCGGAGCAACATGCGCCGGATATCAAGGATGCCCGTGCAAGGGCAATTGCCGAGAGTGAAGGGGATTGGGCCGCGTAGGGCGGATTCATTTTTCCCGCCGGAGCCGCAAGCCGCGACAATGCGCCAGCCTAATGGCGGGCGTTGGCGCGGCAAACCGCCAGGTCTTAGCCGATCATGGCGCTGCGGCCACCGACTTCCGCTTCGCGGATCTTCGTGTCGCGCGATTCCAGCATTTCCGCCTTGGAAAGCTCCGCTTCAGCTTCGCCGAGTAATGATTCGGCGGCGCTTCGCTGCTGGGCGAGGTCGCTTTGGGAATTCCTGAGGTTGTCGCGGCGCAGGCGAGCCGCCTTGGCGAAGGTCGGATAGGCGAAATGGTTGATGTCGGTGATGCCGGCCTTCTTTTCCTCGGCGGTGATCTGAAGCTCCAGCTCGACGGCCATGCGTTCGAACTCGGCGATCATCATGTCGAGCTGCAGCAGCTGCCGCCGCTTCTCATTCACCTGAAACTGTTTCAGCCGAACGAGGTTTTCACGTGACTTCATGATTCGGTACTCCCGGAAACGCACACCCGCATCTATCGTCCAAACCACCTGGAAACGCCCAGGCCGCACCCGTGTCCACCGCCTTTCCCCTAACTATGGGAAACAAAACCCTAAAGTTTTTTGCCGGGGGTAACCATTCGTTTACGGGCATTGTTAATCATACGGGTCAGGACTTAAGGCCGGGTAAAAATTCCGGCCACCGATGCGGAAGCGACGTCGATGAGTCCCTGGAGTCGCTTAGTCCAGGTTGTTAATGTGTTGCATTAGGAATTTGGTTCTGAGATTCGTTATTGGATTCAAGAGGGTGTAGAAAGAGGTTAAAAAATCTGGTACCGTCATCGACGGGAAATTAGGATTTGTTAACCATTCAATGGCAGCCTCTGCACAAGGCAACCACTGCTCCGGGTCCGGACGGGTCGTGAAATGGTCCGGCAGCAGAAAAGGGGAATGAAATGCGTGTTCTGCTGATAGAAGATGACAGTGCAACCGCACAAAGCATCGAACTGATGCTGAAATCGGAAAGTTTCAACGTCTACACGACCGATCTCGGTGAAGAGGGCGTCGACCTAGGCAAGCTCTACGACTACGATATCATTCTTCTCGATCTCAACCTGCCTGACATGTCGGGCTACGAGGTCTTGAGAACGCTTCGCCTTTCCAAGGTCAAAACACCTATTCTCATCCTCTCCGGCATGGCCGGCATCGAGGACAAGGTGCGCGGCCTCGGCTTCGGCGCGGACGACTACATGACCAAGCCATTCCACAAGGATGAGCTGGTTGCCCGCATTCATGCCATCGTGCGGCGCTCCAAGGGCCACGCCCAGTCGGTCATCACTACCGGGGACCTCGTGGTCAACCTCGATGCCAAGACAGTCGAGGTCGGCGGCCAGCGGGTGCACCTGACCGGCAAGGAATACCAGATGCTGGAGTTACTTTCGCTGCGCAAAGGCACCACGCTGACCAAGGAAATGTTCCTCAACCACCTCTATGGCGGCATGGACGAGCCTGAGTTGAAGATCATCGACGTCTTCATCTGCAAGCTGCGCAAAAAGCTCGACGCGGCATCGGGCGGTCAGAACTACATCGAAACGGTCTG
Organism: Mesorhizobium sp. M1066; assembly: GCF_040318635.1. Lineage (NCBI taxonomy): Bacteria > Pseudomonadati > Pseudomonadota > Alphaproteobacteria > Hyphomicrobiales > Phyllobacteriaceae > Mesorhizobium > Mesorhizobium sp. M1066. The sequence continues at coordinate 250,590 of NZ_JAMYMR010000006.1, read as the reverse complement.
GGGACGCGGCTATGTGCTGCGCGAACCGGAAGACATTCGCGTCAGCGCCTGAGCGACGAATGTTCGAATCTTTTCAATAAAAAACCCGGCTTCGGCCGGGTTTTTGCATGACGGGCTGGTAACAGTCTGTTTTTGGGCTTCCGAGCAGAAAACCGTCACGCACTTTTTCTGGAATTGCTCAAGGATGCCGAATCAGGTGCGCTCTTCAAGGTGCGAAAGCGCTCGAGCAGCTGCGGGCGGTTGAATGGCTTCAAGAGATAGCCCTGGGCGCCGGCGCGCTTGGCCCGCATGATCGAAGCAATATCGAGCTCGACCAGGGAAATCAGGATCTGCGGCCTTATCGGGCTCTCCATGGCGCGGACGCGACGGATGAGATCGACCGCCGGTACGTCGGGCAAGGCGCCATCGACGACGATGATGTCGGGCATGTCGGCGGCGCACATCTCCAGCGCGTCAAGTCCGCTGGCGGCCTCGATGACAATCATTTCGGAGCCGCCCAGGATGCGTTTTGCAACCTTCCTGATGACGCTTGAATCGTCGACGAACATGCAGCGTTTCATTTCCGGGTCCTCTTTGCCTTCTGGCAGTCCGGTAGCGTCGGGGGCATCCAGGGCGGACCATAGGCCAATCTGGTAAAGAAGCTGAAAAGGCGTTAGGTAAAATTTTTACAAAGATAGGCAGGTGCCTGCTTTTATTCGCGAATGCTTTGGCACTGCCTGGACGACCAGATGCATCTCAAGTCGATGAGCTGGAATTACAGATTTCAATGTAGAAATACTTCGCTTTATCGGCTGCGCAATCAGGCCGCAGAAAGCACGATTTCTTCCGGCGTCGCGTGGATCGATATCGTCATGCCGGCTTCGCGCGCCAGAAGCAGCGTGTAGTAGGGCTGCACGGAATGCGCGTCGATCGGTTCCTCCGGCTTGTGGCCGGAATGCAGTTCGAGGAACTTCGGCGGCACACGCAGCATCGGGCCAGCCGACGCAAGCGCGAAACGCGGTTCGGTCTCAAGATTTTCCAGCGTCACGGAAAGCTTGCCGCCGCGCGGAATGGCGGCATTGGCGACGAGGATCAGGTTGAGCAGCAGCTTGACTTTGTTCTTGGGCAGCAACGCGCGGGGCCCGTTCCAGGTCAGTTCCGGCTTTTCGTTCTTGAGGAAGGCGATGGCGACCGCTTCGGCATCGCCGGTATCGATCAACATGCCGGCCGAGCCGGCGGCACCGAAGGCGATGCGGGCGAACTGCAGGCGGGCCGAAGCGTTGCGGGCGCTCTGGCGGATCAGCTTCATGGCGTCCTCGTCGGCGCCGCCTTCATCAAGCAATTCGAGCCCGTTGTTGATCGCGCCGACCGGCGAGATGATATCGTGGCAGACCCGACTGCACAAAAGCGCTGCCAGATCGGGTGCGGAAAGGGTGAACAGATCGGCCATCGCGAAAAATCCCTGCAAAATCTCACAACTCGTGGCCGGGCGATCGATCGTCGCCTGCCACACGAATCACGCACTCTCTCCTCGGGCTTTCTGAATACACAGCGCCCGTGCGTGCAGCAACAAATCCAAATTGTGGTTGTGGCAAATGGCGTGTTCACGCAGGCTGCCGACCCCACTTGAGCGACCCCAAACAGCCTTCGAACCGCCATGTTCATGTGTGAGCTTAATGGTTGAAAAAGGATTACGGCATAGTTTGCCCCTAACAGTTACCCTTAACGGCCGGCTAAAAGAGCCGTACGGGGTGCGAGGCGTCGGCGAAGGTGCTCCCTGACGGAGATTGGAAGCATGTTTTCCCGATACTACGACCGGAGCTTTCTCCGTGTCTTCTCAATGGCGGTCACGCTCCTGGGCGTTCTCGTCTTCTCGACTTCAGCCCTGCGGGCCCAGGAATACACCGCTCAGGAGATTGTCGATTCCGGTCACAAATTTTTTGGCGCGACATCGGGCGGGCTCGCCACGGTGATCGAGAAGATTTTTGCCTCCTACGGCCTGCCCAACGGCTATCTGCTGGGCGAAGAGGGCTCGGGTGCGCTGATCGGTGGCCTGACCTATGGCGAAGGCACGCTCTACACCAAGAATGCCGGCGACCACAAAGTGTTCTGGCAAGGCCCGTCGCTCGGCTGGGATTTCGGCGGCGAGGGGTCGCGGGTGATGATGCTGGTCTACAATCTCGACGATGTGGGCAGCCTCTACAACCGCTATGGCGGCGTCGCCGGTTCGGCCTATGTGGTGGCGGGCGTCGGCTTCAACGTGCTGAAGAACAACAATGTGCTCCTGGTGCCGATCCGCACGGGCGTCGGTGCCCGGCTTGGCGTCAATCTCGGCTATCTGAAGCTTACCGAGCGGGCCACGTGGAATCCGTTCTAAGCTGAAGTCCTTGGCTGTCGTTGCCCAAAACCGGGACCGCTTTTGGGTCGACATGCATTAAACTCGTGGCGTTGCGGCAAACCCTTGCCGCAACACTGGATTTCCGCCATGTCAACGTGGCACAGTCAAAGCGCTCTATGCGCTTTTGGTTTATCTTGTTTGATGCTTACCGGCCACAACGGGTAGTCACTTGGTCCAGTCGGTCCTGTTCTTCGTCCTCGGCTTTCTCTGCGCTGGCTTTCTGGCGCTCATGGTGGCTCCGGCCATATGGCGTCGTGCGGTCGCGCTTACACGCAAACGCGTCGAATCCTCGATCCCTCTGACGCAAACCGAAATCCAGGCGGACAAGGATCGCATCCGCGCCGAATACGCTATGACGACGCGGCGCCTGGAAATCGGCGTCAAGACGTTGCGAGAGAAGGCGGCCGAACAACTCGTCGAGATCAATCGCGGTCGCGAGGCCATGAAGGGCCTGGCGGTCGAGCGGACGGACAAGAACCAGGCGCTGACGGAGCTGGGCGCGAAGAACGAAGCGCTGCGTCAACGAGAGGGCGAGTTGCAGCAGCTTTCGGAGCGTCTGAAGGAAACCGAACGTAAGCTTGAAAAGCGCGCAGTTGAGCTGGAAAAGCTGGAGCGCATGTATGACGATGCCAGTTTTTCCTCGAGCAGCCGGCAGATCGAGCTCGTGGCGCGAGAGTCCGAAATGCAGAAACTCGCCAGTGACATTGCGATGCTGCGCGGCCAGCGCAAGGAAGCCGACAGGCGCGGCCAGGAAATCGCGGCCGAAAGCAAGGCCGCGCGGGACGCCCTGAAAGCCGAGAAGAAAAGGACCGCCGAGCTCGACAAGAAGGTCGAGCGGCTGCTGGCCACACTTGCCGATCGCGAAGACAAACTCGACCGCCGCGAAAAGGAACTGGCACGCATGCGCGAAAGATCGAAATCCGAGGACAGCGCGCCAGCCTTGCGGCTGGTCGGCAAGGGCGGCGATGTCGCCAGGAGCGATGATTTCGACAAGGCAATCGCCAAGCTCGACAGCGACCGTGAGCAACTCGAGGCGAGGCTGGCGGCGCTGGCGCGAGAGAACAAGCGGCTGAAGGCGGATCTTACCACACTGGCAGTGTCCAAGGCCACGGACAGCAGTTCTGCCTTGCGCGAGCAGATGAACGCGCTGGCGGCGGAGGTCGTCCATCTGACGGCGAAGCTCGAGGGGCCTGGTTCGCCGATCGCCAAGGCATTGGCGGTACCGGCGGACGCACGCTCCGGCAACGGTGACCGCAGTCTTGCCGACCGCGTGCGCGCGCTGCAGAAGGCTGACGCGACAAGCTGAATCAGGCCTCTTTAGAGCATTTCACCGTTTCACGGAAACGGCGAAATGCCCTAACTCTTTGCTTTGACGCAATTCTGGACGGAAAACCGCTTCACACTTTTCCTAGAATTGCTCTAGCCGAAAAATGATGCAGCGCGATGGCTGAAGCCGCGGCGACATTCAGGCTGTCGAAGCCTTCCGCCATGGTAATCCGCACGTTGCGCAGGCTTGCGAGCAGGTTGTCCGACAAGCCTTCGCCCTCGGTGCCGAGATAGAGCGCCAGGCGCTTGCTGCGCTGCGCATCGCGGATGTCGGTCTTCCCGCGTGGCGACAGCGCGAATTGTTCGAAGCTACGTCGGGCGAGCATCGTTGTGAAGCCGGCGGTGTCGGAGAACGATGCGAAGGGGATCTTGAGCGCGGCGCCGACCGAAACGCGGATCGCCTTGCGATAGAGCGGATCGCAGCATGTCGCATCCAGCAGAACCGCGTCAGCGCCAAAGGCGGCGGCATTGCGGAAGATCGAGCCCATATTGTCATGGTTGGCGATGCCGACGAGCACTACGACGAGCGCCCGAGGCGGCAAGCCATCGAGCAGGTCTTCGGCCGGCTGCGGCTCTCCCTTGCGGCCAATGGCCAGGATGCCGCGATGCATATGAAATCCGGCGATAGCGTCCATCACCGCGCTGGTGGCGACATAGACCGGGAGGTCGGCGGGCGCCTTGCTCAGGATGTTGTCGAGACCTGCCAGCCGGTTTTCCAGGACCAGGATCGATTCGGCGGCAAAGCGCCCGGTCGAGAGCAGCAGGTCGAGCACCACCTTGCCTTCGGCGACGAAGCGGCCTTGCCGGCCGGCGAGGTCACGCTCGCGAATGTCGAGATAGGCAGCGACGCGCGGATCTTGCGGGTCGTCGATGCGAATGGGATCCATGCATTCCTCGCGACCGTCACATCGGCCCGAAAATCCGGACCGCTTCCCGGCGCTCACCTTGTTTGGAAAGCACGATGCGACAATTCGGGACAATCAGCCAGCTCTGTACGCCCTGGATGGGCGCATGTCGCTCTGAAATCACCGGCGAGATCGGTGCTATGTGGTCAGGTTCCAGCACGGCGCAAACGGTGCGCCATCTGGGACAGGTCATCCTTGCCGCTGCCGAAAATGCCGTCCAGCATGACAAGCAGTTCTCGCACGGCGTCGGATTTGCACGAGTAGTAGATCATCTGCCGGTCGCGGCGGGTCTCGACCAGGTCGAGCGCCCGCAACTTGGCGAGGTGCTGGGACAGGGCGGATTGGCTGAGCATCACCTTCTCGGCGATGGCTCCCACCGACATTTCACCTTCGGCGAGGTAGCTCATGATCAACAGTCGCTTCTCATTGCCCATCAGCATGAGAAACTCTGCCGCCGATTCGGCGTTCACGATTAGCTTTGTCGAGACCATCGATCCCCCATGCTTCCTGTTCATCCCGACGCCATGGGGGCAATGGCGTCTGATTCCATAAATTCACTTGTCGATCGGCGCTGGCGATTCAGCGTCACCAAAAGGTAGAGCATTTCAGTTAAATCTCAAGTGTTGCTTTTGATCCAGCATAATTAAGTCTCAGTCCCGGCGTCGGCCATGGCTCGGCCGGCCTTGGCCATATCGACCAGAACGTGCCGCAATTCGCCTGCCGCCGCCAGAGGTTGTGGGTAAAAGACCCGGCAAACATCGTCGCCCGACACCAGGTCCATGCCATCGGCATCGAATCCGGCAACACGCCAGCCGTTGCCGGATGCTTTTGCGAAATGCTGTGCGTAAACGGCGATTGCGTCGAGATGGTCGGCGTTCATGTGGTCGATGGCCGATTGTTCGCGCGCGGCGAGTTCCTCGACGATCGGTCCGCTGGCGAGCAAATCCGATCGATCGAGCTGATAGGCCTTGCCGAAGCCGCCGTTGAGGTTGGTGCGTTGCGGATCGAGGCGAAAGATCGAAAAGTCGCCGAGACCGGCGTAAAGATTCGCCCTGGCATTGTGATTGAGATAACGGCGCTCGGTGCGGGCGTGTTCGGCTGATCCGCGCTCAAGCCGTGCCGCCTGGCAGATCAATGTCAGGCGCGGGTGCGCCAGCGGGTCGCCCTTGCCCGGTTCGCCGAGCAACAGGGAACAGCGCGGATCGGCAAGCAGCGCGCCGGTGTGCGCCGAAAGCATCGAAACCAGGATCAGCGGCGCGCCGTCGATGTCGGTGGCCACGCCGACCCTGCTGGCCAGCGGCGAGCCGGTTTGCGGTTCGATCACCGCCAGGGCGCCAAAGCGGGCGCTGCGCAGAAGCGTCTTCGCCAGCCGGATCGCTTCGGCGTCCGTCTCGCGGATCACGTCCTTTTTCGGCTCGTCCAAGGCAGCACCACAGTAAGTTGATCTTTCTTCTCTAGTTATCGGTCGGCAAGCCGGATTTGACAAGGTCGTCGATCTCGGCTTTCGCAAAGCCGAAACGTGCCAGAATTGCCGATGGCGACAAATCCTCATTGCCTGGCATAGTGGCCAATGTCGGTTGCGAGCTCGAGAAACGCGGCGCGGGGGCCGGGCGCTCAAATGCACCTGTCGTCACAGAGGCGTTGCGTGCCCGATTGTGCGGGTGGTGCTTCGCCTCTTGCAGCGACAGGACGGGTGCAACGCAGGCATCGGTTTGCGCGAACAGCCGGTCCCAGTCGTGGCGTGGTTTCTGCCGGATCCGATCGGTAATGGCGGCGCGCATCGGCGGCCACAGGGCCTTGTCGTACTGGCCGGACGCAAAGCGCTCGTCGAGCGGCAGCAGCCTGGCGAATTCGGCGAAGAATTGCGGCTCGAGACAGCCGATGGCGATATGGCGTCCGTCCGACGTCTCATAGGTATCGTAGAACGGGGCGCCGGAATCGAGCAGGTTCGCGCCGCGCTTGTCGCTCCACAAGCCGGCCGCCATCAAGGCGTGCAGGGGCACCGCCAGCATCGAGGCACCGTCGACCATCGCGGCGTCGATGACTTCACCCTTGCCGGTGCGCGAACGTTGGAATAGGGCGGCCAGCACGCCGGCAATCAGCATCATGGCGCCACCGCCATAGTCGGCGACAAGGTTGAGCGGCGGGACCGGACGGCCGTCGGCATGGCCGATGGCGTGCAGCACGCCGCTATAGGCGAGGTAGGTGATGTCGTGGCCGGCGCGGCCGGCGAGCGGGCCGTCCTGACCGAAGCCGGTCATACGGCCATAGATCAGCGCCGGGTTACGCGACAGCACCGCTTCCGGGCCGAGGCCGAGCCGCTCCATGACGCCCGGGCGAAAGCCTTCGAGCAACATGTCCGCCTTTTCGGCAAGGCGCAGCAACAGATCGGTGCCTTCACGGCGCTTCAGGTCTAGGCGCAGGACGGCGCGGCCATGGCGGTCGATGTTGTACTCATCGGGCAGCGACAGGAACTGGCTCGTCCCCGCCCGTTCGATGCGCAACACTTGCGCGCCCATCTCCGACAGCATCAGGCCGGCCAGCGGCACCGGGCCGAGCCCGGCCATCTCGATCCCCTTCAGCCCGGCCAGCGGCCCGGTTTTAGCGGCAGCGGACAGGCCGGCGCTCATGACCTTCTATTTCGGCGCCATGCGAATGGCGCCGTCGAGACGAATGGTCTCGCCGTTCAGCATCTGGTTCTCGATGATGTGCAGGGCGAGCGCCGCATATTCGGACGGTTCGCCCAGGCGTGACGGGAAAGGCACGGCGGCGCCCAGTGAATCCTGCACCTCTTGCGGCATGCCGGCCATCATCGGCGTCTTGAAGATGCCGGGCGCGATGGTGCAGACTCGGATGCCAGAACGGGCGAGGTCGCGCGCCACCGGCAGCGTCATGCCGACGACGCCGCCCTTGGACGCCGCATAGGCGGCTTGGCCGATCTGGCCATCATAGGCGGCAACCGAAGCGGTGTTGACGATGACGCCGCGCTCGCCACCCTGCAGCGGCTCAAGCTTCGACGCGCGCTCGGCGACGAGGCGGATCATGTTGAACGTGCCGATCAGATTGACCTCGATCACCTTGCGGTACTGATCGAGGGGATGAGGACCATCCTTGCCGATCGTCTTCACCCCAATGGCGATGCCGGCGCAATTGACCAGCATCCGCGGCTCGCCAAGCTTGTCGGCGACGTCGGCGAGTGCAGCGGTCCCACTGTCGGCGCTGCTGACGTCGCACCGGACGGCAATGCCGCCGATCTCGGCCGCGACCTTGGCCGCGCGATCGATGCCGACGTCGAAGATAGCGACGCGGGCGCCCTTGGCGGCCAGCGCGCGTGCCGTTGCCTCGCCGAGACCGGAGCCGCCGCCGGTAACGATCGCGATCTGGCCGTTCGGGTTCATGGCGTCATCCTTTGATCTCGGGAACAGTGGGACGGATCAGGCGCCAGATCGAAGGGAAAGGTCAAGCCATCGCCGCGGCAGGATCGGCCACCCTGGCCTGATCGGCGTGGCAGACCTCGCCCAAGAGCCTGGCTACCGCGCCCGGCGCGATCTCGTGCGACAGCAGCCGGTCGAGATCGACGGGGCGCGGCATCGAAATCTGGCCACGCGGAATCCGCTTGAAACCGAGCGGCCCGTAATAGGGCTCGTCACCGACCAGCATGACGGCAGGTGCGCCGGTCTTGGCGGCGGCCTCCAGCGCGATCGCCACCAGCCGGCGGCCGATGCCGAGATTCTTGAAGGCCGGCCGCACGGCGAGCGGCCCGAGCATCAATGCGCGGCCGGCACCGGCGGCGATGCGGGTCATGCGCACGGAGGCGACCACTATGTCCCCATCGACGGCGACAAAGGACAGCGAGCGCTCGTGCCCTCCGGCCTCACGAATCTTGTAAGCGGCCAGCACAAAGCGGCCGGGCCCGAAGGCTTCGTCGTTGATGGCTTCGATCTCGGGGTCGTGCGCCGGGGCTTCCGGCAGGTATTTCACGTCGGCAAGGCTCATGGTCTTTGCGGTCCGGTACAAGGAGGAAAGGTTTGCTGCAAACGGCAGCATTCGCCAGTCAGCGCTTCATCAAGCGCGGGCGCCCTTTCGTCGTCGGTCAGACCGGATCAAAGCAAAGTCGAACATGCGGATTGTCCGCTAGCATCAATTTTCGGCCGCTGCAATCGGCCGTTTTTGTCCGTCGTTTCGGCCAAGTGACGGTCTGTTCAGCACCTGACGTCTTCGACAGGCCAATCTTGTGTCTAAATTACGCCAATAGGACGCGAGGAGATTTGCATGGGATTGCTGGTCGACGGCAGGTGGCAGGATCGCTGGTATGATACGGCGGATAACGGTGGCAGGTTCGTACGGGCGCAGTCACAATGGCGCGACTGGATCACCGTTGACGGGGCGCCGGTCGAAGGCCGAACGCGCGGCTTCAAGGCCGAGCCCGGCCGCTATCATCTCTACGTCTCGCTTGCCTGTCCGTGGGCGCACCGGACGTTGATCTTTCGCGCGCTGAAGAAGCTGGATGGCATCATATCGGTGTCGGTGGTGCATCATTTCATGGGCGCCAATGGCTGGACGTTTTTGGCTGAGGATGGCGCTACCGGCGATACGCTTTACGGCCTCGACTTCCTGCACCAGATCTATGCCAAAGCCGATCCCGCCTATTCGGGCCGGGTGACGGTGCCGGTGCTGTGGGACAAAAAGGAACAGACCATCGTCTCCAACGAATCTTCCGAGATCATCCGGATGCTGAATTCGGCTTTCGACAAATGGGGCGATGCCAGCCTCGACTTCTATCCGCAGGCGCTGCGCGGCGAGATCGACGAGATCAACGCGCTGGTCTATCCCGCCATCAACAACGGCGTCTATCGCGCCGGCTTCGCCACCACGCAGGCCGCCTATGAGGAAGCGTTCGGCGAATTGTTCGCGGCGCTGGATACGCTGGAGGAGCGGCTGTCGAAGCAGCGCTATCTCGTCGGCGATCGTATCACCGAAGCCGACTGGCGGCTGTTCACCACGCTGGTGCGCTTCGATCCGGTTTATGTCGGCCATTTCAAATGCAATCTGCGCCGTATCGCCGACTACCCGAACCTGTCCAACTATCTGCGTGATCTCTACCAGGTGCCTGGTGTCGCCGGGACCGTGAACCTGCACCACATCAAGGCGCATTATTACGGCAGCCACGAGACGATCAATCCGACGCGGATCGTGCCGGTCGGGCCGGATCTGGATTATGCCGCATGGCACGACCGGGCGCGCTTCGAGAAAGCGGCAGCCTGATCTACCAGTAGGGCGAGGGCTGCTCGCCGTCAAAAACCTCGGCGATCCGGCGCAGCGTCGCCGGCGTCGTGCCCTCGGGCAAGCCGTCGAGCGGGAAGAAGCCGGCTTCGGCGATCTCGTGGTCCGGCAGCTTCGGCGCCGTCTGGCCGAAATGCTCGAGCAAATAAAAGCCGACATGGTCGCGGCGGCTGGAGCGGCGGTTGAAATGCATCGATTTGAGCACCGGCGGGGCGGTGAGAGCGATGTTGCCTTCCTCGGCCAGTTCACGGGCCAGTGCCTCGTTCATCGTCTCGCCGACTTCGACGCCGCCGCCGGGAAGCTGCCAGCCCGGTACATAGGTATGGCGAATAAGGAAGACGGACCTGGACGCCCTGTCGTGGATCAAGCCGCGCACGCCAAGCGTCATCGGCCTCCGCAGTACGAAATAGAGATGGAACAGCCTGGCCCTCAAACCTGGCCAGCCGGTCTGGCGGAAGGCATCTTCAGGGCTCGTCATTGATAGCGAAACCGTGGGTGGAAAGCCGCGCGCGGGTCGCCTATGAAGGTTGTATGTTCAGGCTCGCGCATATTTCCGATGTCCATCTGGGGCCGCTCCCCGATGTATCCTATCGCGATCTCGCCTCCAAGCGCGTGCTCGGCTATGTCAACTGGCAGCGCAACCGCCGCCGCCATATGCATGACGCGGTCATTGACACGATCGTCGCCGACATCAAGGCGAACACGCCTGACCACCTCGCCGTCACCGGCGACCTGGTCAATCTGGCGCTCGACGGCGAGATCGAGATGGCCAGGCACTGGTTGGAGACGCTGGGGCCGGCGCATGATGTTTCGGTCGTTCCGGGCAACCACGATGCCTATGTGCCAGGCGCCTTCGACAAGGTCTGCCGATCCTGGGCGGCGTGGATGAGCGGCGACGGCGTCAACACGCCGGTCGATCGCAACGCATTTCCCTATCTGCGCGTGCGCGGCAACGTCGCGCTGATCGGTGTCTCGACGGCGCGCGCCACGGCACCCTTCATGGCCAATGGTTTCTTCATGGAAGGCCAGGCGAAGCGGCTCGGCAAAATCCTCGGGGATACCGCCGGACAGGGGCTGTTCCGCGCCATCATGATCCATCATCCGCCGGTGCGCGGCGCGGTCCCGCAGCACAAGCGGCTGTTCGGCATTGCCCGCTTCAACAAGATCATTCGCCGCCACGGCGCCGACCTTGTCCTGCACGGCCATTCACATCTGCCGTCGCTGTTCTTCATCGGCGGTCGCGGCGTCAGGATCCCAGCGGTCGGCGTCGCCGCCGCCGGCCAGGCGCCGGGCGGCAAGAACCCGGCGGCGCAGTACAATCTGTTCGACATTGACGGCGAGACGGGCAATTGGCGGATCCGGCTGACGCGGCGCGGCCTGACCGGGCCGTCCATGCCGCCATCCGATCTGCAGACGCTGGAACTCGGTGCCGTGACTGGCGCCGCTATGGCCGCAAGCTGACTACCATGGCGACGATGCGGTCCCAGAACAGGACGATGGACACGAGAAGACCGACCAGGGCACCGGCAGCCACAAGGCCAAGCCCGGACAGAAAGGCCGACCAGCGTTTGCCGCGCGCCGTCGCGCGCAGCGGCGGTTCGGCTTCCGGCACATAGGCACGTTTCATGCCGGCGACGGCCGGTTCGACGCCGCCTTCCAGCATCCTCTGACGCTCGACGATGCGCTCCGCGACATAGCGTGTCACGGAATCGGCAACCGGCTTCATCTCGGTGGATTCGGCAAGCACCACCCGGCCGATACGGGTGTCCTTGAGGAAGCGATAGGTCCGGCGGTCGCGCCCCATGGCGACATGACTGATGGCGTCGATCCACAAGCGCGGCTGCAAGCCGGACGAGACGACAAAGTCGAAATTGTCCATGTCGGCCGGAACATCGGCAAAAACCGGCGCCAGCTCGGCGGCAAGCAGATCGAGACGCATGCGATGCGCTTCGCGCATGTCGACGACGACATCGTCGCGGTCGGCGAAGGCATTTTTGACATCACGGATGGCATCGGACAGTTTCTTCGACTGGTCGATGGTCTTCTCGCCTGCTTCCTTCATCGGCGTCTGCCTCGTGGGTTTGGTTAACACCGGGTTAACACAGCCGCCGGCAAAATGCACTGGCGAGATCGACGGCCCTGGGGTGCCCAGGAAGGTTGTCGTGCGGGAAAAGTCAGCTGGCTGCTGCGGCGAATTTCTGGCGATGTGGTCTGGCGCGGCGGTTGGTGTTGCGGCGGATGATCTCGGCAACGAGGTCGGGGGCTTCCTCCGCCAGCATATGGCCGGCCTCCAGCACGTGGTGCACGTGAAAATGCGCCGGCAGGTCATCCGCCTGGGTAAAGGGCAGCACCGCATCGTTGGTTCCCCATGCCACCATCACTGGCATGTTCAGTCCATCGAGGCGATCGTGCGGGATGACGCCTTGCCGACCGTCCACGGTCATGGCGGCCGCGATCTCGACGAGCTTTTTGAGTTGGCCGGGTCGTCTGCGCATTTCCCAAAGGGTGTCGACCATATGTTCGAGTGGCGGGGCTGAAGGTCCCGACATGACGGCGAGGCAGGAGCGGATCTCCGACCGATCCGAGGCTTCGGCATAGCGGCGCAACAGCGGTCCATTGATTTCGGGGCCAAGGCCGCCCGGCGCCAGAAGCGTCAGCGAGGCTATCTTTTCGGGCTCGGCCAGCGCCATCAGCGCCGCCACGGCACCGCCCATCGAGTGGCCCACGAGGTGAACGCGCTTCAGGCGACGCTCCGAGAGATCGGCGAGCACGGCCTTGGCCGCCACCCTGGCCGGACCGGCGGCGGGAAAATCGAGCGACATCCCGTGCCCAGGCAGATCATAGGCCAGCGTATGCGTGAGAGGCGTCAGGGCGGAAATCACCTCGCGCCATACATCATGGCAGCCGCCGAAACCGTGCAGCAGGACGATGGCCTTCGAGCCAATACCCTGTTCGGCGGCAAAAAGTGATGCGGTCATGAAAGCTGATTTTTTGTTATTGCAGAATGCGCGACACCAATGGTGGCTGAATTGCTCCTAGTCCAACGTGATGACCAGTAAAATTCTCGCGATTTGTACGGTTGTGTACAGAACTTGGCGACCAAGCGGCATTCGGCGATCGGAGCGCAGGAAATCCATCGGGACGCGGCGCAGCCGGTGCGCGGACGTCGATCGTGTCAGCTTGGGCTGCCGAGCCCGGCAGCGCGGAGTGCCTGGACCAGCCGGTCGGTCAGGTCGGCCGGATATTTCCGCTCGACGAAAGTCGCCCGCGGATCGGCGGCAAATTTGGGGAACTCGGTGGTCAGCTGTTTCAGCAGCGTGCCCACCAGATGGTCCTGTCCGGCAGCCTTGGCGCCGACCAGCCGCGCCGCCAGATAGTGTGATTTCGTTGCCGTTGTTCTCAGTGCCATGCTGGCCGCGACCGCCTTGTTCATGTCGCCGAGCATGAGTTCACCGACGAACAGCCCGTAATCCCACCATGTCGGGTGTCCGCTGAAGGTCTCCGCCGCATGATCGAGGATCGGCGTTCCCTCGGCATATCGCCCGGCAAAGATCAGCCCGTAGCCGTAAGCGGCGGCCATGCCGAGGTCGTAGGGGTTGAGTTCATAGGCCTTGCGCATCCAGCGGATCGCTTCGTCCGTATTGCCGAGGCGCGAACTGACATAGCCGTAGGAGCGATGGGCATAAGGGCTGGTCGGACCCATCTGCACGCCGCGATGGGCAAACTCGACGGCTGTTTCAATCGTCGCATTGGGCGGATAGGCGTAATGATCGGACACCGCCTCGAGATGCAGGGAAGCAAGTTCCGAATAGACGAGCGAGGACTTGGTTCCACCATTGGCCAGCTTCTCGAGACAACGATAGGCTGCCTCATGCGTCCTGGCGTTCTGGTCGAGATAATATTTGCCGTTGAGCAGCAGGCATTGCGTCAGACCGTTTGGCGTGCCGGTCTGCTCGATATAGTTGTAGATGGTGCCGGAGGCGGGTAGTGCCGAGCTCAGCATGTCGGCGATACGGTCTTCGACTGCGGCAGGTGCGCTGTCGGCGGGGGTAAGATTGCGCGATAGAAGCACCCGTCCAGACGCCATGCTTTGCAGTTCGATCGTGATGTCGCCCGCGTCCGGTCCGGGCAGGACGTCGAATATGAAGCTCGCAGCGTCGTCAGCCGGATCGCCGACGGTGTCGCGGCCGATGAAGTCGATGGTATCGAAGCCACTCAGGCCGGCGCGCAGCGATGCGGCGACACGGCTGGCGTCGGGGCCGTCAGCCTTGAGTCCGATATAGACTTGCGGAAGGGCATCAGCCCTTGCCGATGCCGTGACGCTTGCGGTTGCGCCAGCGATCTCCGGCGTTGCCGAGATGTCGCCGCCTGCCAGCAAGGCAGTGCTGCCCTGGCGAAGGATCAGTACGCCCAGCATGGCGATGACCAGGGCGATCGCCATCCAGAAAAAGCGGAGATGGCGCGCCACCGAGGGGGCAGGCGAAGACGGTACGGAAGCCAGAGACATCGCGTCCAGCATGCCCGTGCCGGCTTCGTTTGATCGATCGGCGGATACGGCGCCGTCCAGCCTGAGTTCGGGAACAGCCTCGGCAATATCCGGCAGGCGGATCGCGTTCAATTCATAGGCAGGAACATAGCCGCCGCGCGGAATGGCAATGCGGACCGGCTCGGCAATTCCCTCATTGGCAAAATAGTGTTGCAGAAGCTCGCGCAGCCTGCCTGCCTGCACCCGCACCACGGCATCAGTGGACGGATCGAAATCGCCGTCCTTGCCGAAAACATCCATGGCAATGGAAAAGCCCTTGAGCCTGTCGGCTTCGCCGGCCTGTTCACGTTCGACAAGATAACGCAGCAGCTTGCGCGCGCGTTCGGATCGGCCGAACGTTTGGCTGGCAAGCAGTCGCTCCAGTGTCTCGCGCACTGCGGGGGCGGCAGGCGTGGCATGCTGCAAGTGTCGATCCTCTCGAAGTCGGCACAGGTTGAGGCGCGATCATATAGGTCCCGCACCACCACACAAGTATACACCCCGTTATGCGATCACGTACCCACCGGATAATTCCGCGGTGGTTAATGGCCCGAAGGGCCGGAACCGATCACCAGACTGAGCCGGTTCCGATCTTTGTTCCCCTCGGCGTCAGCCGGCCTTTTTACCGACGATACGGTTGGCGGCGGACATCACCGCTTCCAGCGAGGCAGCGACGATGTTGGTGTTGATGCCGGCGCCGAACAGCTTGCCGCCGGGATATTCCATCTCGACATAGGAAATGGCCGAGGCGTTCGAGCCGCGCTGCAACGAGTGCTCGGAATAGTCGAGCACCGACATTTCGACGCCGAGATGACGCGACAGCGCATCGACGAAGCCGTCGATCGGGCCGGTACCCGTGCCTGTAATCGTAACTTCCTTGCCGTTGTCGAGGATGACCGCCTCGACGACACGCCGGCCCTTGATCTCGGTGCTGGGGTAGGTGTGGTGATCGAGGAATTTCAGCCGCGCGCCGGGCTGATCGACATAGGTTTCGAGAAAGCGCTCGTAGATGCGCCTGGCCGGCACTTCCTTGCCCTCGGCATCGGTGATCGCCTGGATTTCCTGGCTGAACTCGATCTGCAGATTGCGCGGCAAATTGAGGCCGTAATCGGCCTGCAGCACATAAGCGATGCCGCCCTTGCCGGACTGCGAGTTGATGCGGATGATGGCTTCATAGCTGCGTCCGACATCGGCCGGATCGATCGGCAGATAGGGCACTTCCCACAGGCTCGTATTGGCCTTCTTCAGCGCCTTCATGCCCTTGTTGATGGCATCCTGGTGCGAACCGGAAAAAGCCGTATAGACGAGTTCGCCGACGTAGGGGTGGCGCTCGGGGATCTTCAACTGGTTCGAATACTCGTAGACGTCCTTCATCCGGTTGATGTCGGAGCAGTCGATCAACGGATCGACACCTTGCGTGTACATGTTCAGCGCCAGCGTGACGATGTCGACATTGCCGGTGCGCTCGCCATTGCCGAACAGCGTGCCTTCGACGCGGTCGGCGCCGGCCATCAGGCCGAGCTCGGTGGTGGCTACGCCGGTGCCGCGGTCATTGTGCGGATGCAGCGAGACCAGCAGGTTTTCCCGGTTGTCGAGATTGCGGCACATCCACTCGATGCGATCGGCATAGATGTTGGGTGTCGACATCTCGACCGTCGAGGGCAGGTTGACGATCAGCTTGTTGTCCGCCGTCGGCCTGACGATCTCGGTGACGGCGTTGCAGATCTCCAGCGCCACTTCGAGTTCGGTGCCGGTAAAGCTCTCCGGCGAATATTCGAAGCGAAAGCCGCCGCCGGCCTTGGCCGCCATGTCGGTGATCATCTTGGCGGCGTCGGTGGCGATCCGCTTGATACCGCCGACGTCCTTTTCGAAGACGACGCGACGCTGCAGCTCGCTGGTCGAATTGTAGAAATGGACGATCGGGTTGGTGGCACCCTTCAGCGCCTCGAAGGTGCGGGTGATCAGCTCCGGCCGGCACTGCACCAGCACCTGCAGCGAGACATCGGCGGGCACGTTGCCTTCCTCGATGCACCAGCGGGCAAAGTCGAAATCGGTCTGCGATGCCGACGGGAAGCCGATCTCGATCTCCTTGAAGCCCATGTCGAGCAGCAGGCCGAACATGCGTGCCTTGCGCTCATGGCCCATCGGATCGATCAGAGCCTGGTTGCCGTCGCGCAGGTCGACCGAGCACCAGATCGGCGCCTTGTCGATCACCTTCGAAGGCCAGGTCCGGTCGGTGAGGCCGACGGTCGGATAGGGCTGATATTTGCGAGCCGCGTCGGGCATCCCTTTGGCCGAATCCGTGTCGGCTACCGCGGCATCGGAGCGGATTTCTTCTCGTGCGTTCATCGTCGTTTCTCCCGGCGGCTCATGGATCCACCTTCAGGTGGATTGATGGCGAGCGGCGCCTTTACCAGAATTTCGTTCGCTTGATGTGATTGCCAAGGAGCATGCGCTTGCGCGGCGGTTCGACCGCCGGGCGCTCCTTCAGCGAACCCGGCGATCGCCGATAAGGCCGAGAAGAAGCAGGGTCGAAGCCAGCGCGCGCACGGTCTCGCCGGAAAAACCGGTCGGACGGGAAGCGTTGGTGGCGCGCGTGTTCATGGCGGTTCTCTTACAGGAGCGGCTTGTGAGAGGCAAGTGGGGCCGCATTGCGGGTAATGCTGATGACAGCGAGTTCGGCAGTGTTGGCAGCTTTTGTGCCGGCAGCTTTCCATGATAGGAATTTTTTCTTGACTCGGTGACCTCAGCTATGGTACATATTCGTCCATGGTGCTGATCTGCGCCAGTGACCCGCCGCACAGGCGGGTTTTCGTTTGATGCTCCGTCAGCCAACGCGCCGAAGGCTCCGAGGGGACCCGAGTTCGGTGCCTTGGCATTGCTGGCCGGATCTTGCTGGATATTGTCCCCACCGCACGTGCCCTTCCCCAGGCGCTGCAAATGCGCCAGACTTGGGCATCGACGGGTTGCGATGGGGTTGTCCATGAATTTCGTGTTCTTCTCGCCGCATTTTCCCACCAACGGCGCGGATTTCTGCGACCGTTTGAAGAAGGCCGGAGCCAGGGTGCTCGGCATCGGCGACGCACCCTATGACGCACTCGACGCCAAGCTGAAGGCGGCGCTTTCAGAATATTACCGTGTCGCCGACATGGAAGACTACGATCCGGTGTTCCGGGCGATGGGGCATTTCATCCACAAATGGGGCCGCATCGACCGTTTCGAATCGCTCAATGAACATTGGCTGGATCTGGAAGCCAACATCCGCTCCGACTTCAACATCTACGGCACCAAGCTCGATTTCGTGAAGAATCTGAAGCGCAAGAGCCGCATGCGCGCCTTCTTCCGCAAGAGTGGCGTCGACACCATCGCGCAGCGCAAATGCTCCGACCGTGCCGGGGCCATGACTTTCATCCGGCGCGTCGGCTATCCGGTGGTGGTCAAGCCCGACAGCGGTTCCGGCGCATCGAACACCTTCAAGATCTCCAACGCCAAGGAGCTCGACCAGTTCTTCCGGGACAAGCCCGAGGACGTGACCTTCGTCATGGAGCAGTTCATCGAGGGACTGGTGGTGACTTATGACGGGCTGGTCAACCGCGACGGCGAGGTGGTGCTGGCGGCCAGCCACCGCTATGACCAGAGCATCATGGAGGTGGTCAACAAGGACCGCCACATGAGCTACACCTGCTTTCCCAAGGTTAGACCGGCGATCGAGGAGGCCGGCCGTAAGATACTGAAGGCGTTCGACGTGCGCGAACGCTTCTTCCACATTGAGCTGTTCGAGACCAAGGACGACCGGGTCATCGCGCTGGAGGTTAACATGCGTCCGCCCGGCGCCTGGATGACCGATGCGATCAACTATACGTTCGACGTCGACGTCTATGCGGCATGGGCCGATATGGTGGTCAGAGATGCCGCCGGCGGCCCTTACGAGGGCAAATACTTCACCGCCTATGCCAGCCGCAAGCGACGCCTCCACTATTTGCACAGCCATGAGGACGTGCTAGCCGCGCACCGCGACAAGATCGTCCACCATCAGGCCATCGAAGAGGTTTTCAGCCGCGCCATGGGAAATTACGCCTATCAGATGCGCTCGAAGGACGAAGCAGCGTTGCGCGAGGCAGTCGCCTATATCCACGCGGAAAAGGCGTGAGGCGATGGACATTTCCTATCACAAGAATTTCTCGAGCCAGCTCGGCCGCGACATGGAATACAAGCGCTACGGCCATGCCGGCCGGTCGGTGGTGGTGTTTCCGACCTCGCAGGGGCGCTTCTACCAGTTCGAGGATTCCGGCGGCGTAGGCGCACTGGCCGAATTCATCGACACCGGCCGCATCCAGCTGTTCACGGTCGACGGCGTCGATTCGGAATCCTTCTTCGACAAGCATGCGGACGCCGCGCACCGCATCGCCCGCCACGAGGCCTATTTCCGCTATGTGCGCGAGGAGGCGCTGCCGGAATTCCTGTCGGCAGCCGAGCAAGCCAATGGCGGGCGCAAGCTGAAACCGTTGTTCTCGGGCTGCTCGATGGGCGGCTACCACTCGTCGAACTTTGTCTTCCGCTTTCCTGAACTCGCCAGCGGCGTTATCGCGCTGTCGGGCGTCTATTCGGCCGGCGACTTTTTCGGCAAGGCGCTTGAAGGCGACATTTTCTACAATTCGCCGCTCGACTATCTGCCCGGCATCGTCGATCCCAAACTGCTGACCCGGCTGAAGGCGCTCAGGCTGATCTTCTGCTGCGGGCAGGGCGCATGGGAAGAGCGGATGCTGGTCGAGACGCGCAGGTTGGAACAAATCCTGCGCGACAAGTCCATTCCCGCCTGGGTCGATTATTGGGGTGGCGATGTCAGCCACGACTGGCCGTGGTGGCACAAGCAACTGGTCTATTTCTTCGGCCGCTGGCTGGATGAGGACCTGATGCACAGGCTCGATTGATAGCGGGGGCCGTCCGCTGACTGCTACCCTTCCTGCGGCACTGCCTGGACGTCGACACTTTCACCTGAAGCCGATCCGCGACGCAGGCCAAGGAAGACGACGATGGCGGTCATGACGGTGATTGCCGCCAGCACGATCAGCAGCCTGTCGAACGCCGTCTCGTAGGCCTGGACCAGAACAGCGGCTCCGGCTTGGGGCAGATGTTGTGCTGCTTCGCCGAGATTGCCGGTCACCAGCAGCTGGGCTGCCGCCGCCGCCTCCGTCGAAGATGCCGTTCCCTCGGCGGCGACCTGCGCGGCGGTAAAGCCGGAAAGGGTCGCCATGACGATCGCTAGTGCTACACCCTCGCAGGCGACGCGGGTGGTGTTGAAGATGCCGACCGCCATGCCGGCGCGCTCTCTCGGCACGACACTGACGGCAAGCCCGTCCATCAATCCCCAGGGCAGGGCGATGCCGACGCCGATCAGCATCAGCGGCGCCACCAGCGCACTATCGACCGGTGGTGTCAGGCTCAGCCAGACAAGCCCGGCGGCAGCGACAAGCAGGCCGACGCCGCAGATCGTGGCCGGCGCGATCCAGCGCGCCAGCTGTCCGGCTAGCATCGGCAGGATCAGCAGCGGGCCTGATAGGCAGATCATCAATTGCCCGGCCTTGATCTCGCTCATGCCCTCGATGCCGATGAAGCGGATCGGCAACAGGACGAGCAGGACGACGAAGGCGTAAGCGGGTGCCGCAGCCAGAAACTGGACGCCGACGAAGCGGGGATAGGCAAACAGCGTGAGATCCAGCATCGGCCGGTGCACGCGTCGCTCAACGACGACGAAGGCGACAAAGAAGATGGCGGAAGCAGCCAGAAGCGTGATGACGAGGGGATCGGCCCAGCCGCTCTGCGGGGCCTGGAGCACGCCATAGGTCAGCGACGCCAGCGCGATCGTGAAGGTGCCGGCTCCCGCCCAGTCGAGGCCAGTCGCATCCGGATCTCGCGATTCCCTGATGGTGCGCAGGCCGAGCATGGCGGCGGCAAGCGCGAGTGCTGCAACCAGAAGAAAGATCGACCGCCAGCCGAATGCGGAGATAAGCAGGCCCGACGCGATCGGGCCGAAGGCGAGGCCGACGCCGAAACTGGTGCCGAGAAAGCTGAAGGCGCGCAGCCGCAATGGCCCTTCGAATTCCTGGGCGAGTGCCGAGGCGCCGCCAGCGAAGGCGGCCGCACTGCCGATCCCCTGCGCGGCCCGGAAAATGTCGAACCAGATGATGTCCGGCGCCAGCATCGCGCCCAGCGACGCCAGGACATAGAGGGAGAGGCCGAGGAGGAAGAGGCGCTTGCGGCCATGGTTGTCGGCCAGAGCGCCCGACGCCATCAGGGTGGCGCCGAAGGTCAGCATGAAGGCGTTTGTCACCCAGTTGAGCTCGATCGGACTGCCGCCGAGATCGGCCGCGATGCGCGACAGAGCGACGGCCGGACCGGTGAAGGTCAAGGGCATCGTCATCGCGGCAAGGCACACGGACAAGAGCACGAGCCATCTCTCGGCAGAGCCGGTTGTGGTCCTAGAAGTCATGGATTTCCCTATCTGAAACAGCACTCGCCGGTGGGCCGCGCGTTTGCGGATCCGGTCGTGACGACAAGATAGGTCGTCGGCATTTCAGGAAGAATGGTGTTATATCTCCTGGTATATCGGACTGAAACGCTCGAATGGAATGACACGATGGATCGTCTCAACGGGCTCCTGGCCTTCGCCCGCACCGCCGAATTCGGCAGTTTCGTCGCTGCAGGGCGGGCGCTCGGCATCTCGGCTTCCGCCGTCGGCAAGAGCGTCGCGCGGCTCGAACAGGAGCTCGGCGTGCGGCTCCTGCAGCGCAGCACGCGGCGCATTGGCCTGACGGAAGAGGGCAAGCTGTTCAACGAGCGGGTGCGCCGCATCCTCGACGACATCGGCGATGCCGAGGCGATGCTGTCGCGGATACGGGAAACACCGCGCGGGCGGCTGCGCATATCCACCCCGATCGTCACCTATCATCTGCTGCTGCCGGTGCTGTCGGAGTTCATGGCACGCTATCCCGAGATTGAGCTCGACATCGATTTCAACGACCGGATCGTTGACGTCATCGACGAGGGTATCGATGTCGCGATCCGCAGCGGCGAGCTGCCGGATTCGCGCCTTGTATCGAGACCCGTTGCCCCCTTTCGCATGCTGCTGTGCGCGGCGCCCTCCTATCTGGACCGTCATGGCGCCCCCAGTGTGCCGGCGGATCTCACCAGGCATTTCGGCATAAACTTCCGCTTCCTGAACAGCGGCAGGCTGCTGGAGTGGCCGTTCACTACCGGAAGCGCCGAACCGCAGATCCGCTCGATGCTGACCTGCAACAACATGGAAGCCTTGAAGGGCGCCACGCTCGCCGGGCTCGGCATAGCCTGCATGCCGGATTTCCTGGTGCGCGAGGCGCTGCACGAAGACAGGCTGCGTACCGTCCTCGACGGTCATGTCGACGGCCGTGGCCAGTTCCGTATGCTGTGGCCCTCCAATCGCCATTTGTCGCCGAAGGTGCGCGTGTTCGTCGATTTCCTTCCCGAACGCCTTGCCGCGCGGTAGGCGTTCATCGCTAAATATGAATTTTATAATCAAGTTTAGGTGGAAACGCCGCAGCGGCTGTGGCATGTCGCTGACGGCGGTGGCGCTGCGGCGCTTGCCGAATTGTTGCGAAGGACTGAGCGATGGACCAACTTAGCGCGCAAACCCGGATCAGCGACGCGGCGATCAGGTTGGTGATGGATCGGCTGCGCGCAGAGCACAGCGAATTCGAGATCGACACCGGCGTCGCCGACCAATGGGAGCTTCGCCTCTACTATGGTTCGTTGAGCGCTACGCTCGATGACGAAAGCGTGCTGATCCGCGTCGCGGCGACCGACGAAACCTGCCTCTCCTACATGAAGATGACGGTCGCCGGCCATGTCGCCGAACATCTCGGCACGACCAGGGGCATCCATTGGCAAGGCGACGGCGTTGACGCCGGTACGCCGGTCTTCTTCCGCGAGATCACAGTGATGTCGTCGACGCGGATCTCGGCGCACATGCAGCGCCTGCGCTTCGCCGGCAGGGATCTCGGCCGGTTTAGCCATGGCGGCCTGCACATGCGGCTGCTGCTGCCGCCGGCTGGCCGCCAGCCGGTCTGGCCGACGATGGGCGCCGACGGCCTGATTGTCTGGCCTTCGGGCGACGATGCTCTTGCCGTGCGGGTCTACACGATCCGGGCGCTGGATGCCGCAAGCGGCTGGCTCGATGTCGATTTCGTGCTGCACCCCGGCCAGAACACGCCCGCCGCCACCTTCGCGCAAAATGCACAGGCGGGAGATGTCATCGGCATGATCGGACCCGGCGGCGGCGACGCCCCGGTGGCGCAGACCTTGCTTCTGCTCGGCGACGACACCGCGCTGCCCGCCATCGGCAGGATTTTGGAGCATCTGCCGCCATCAACACGTGCCGAGGCGCTGATCGAGGTCGATAGCCCGGATGACCGAATGGCGCTGGCGCAAGGGGACAATATCGACATCACCTGGCTTTACCGGCGCGGCCTCGAGGCCGGCACCGTGGGCCTCTTGTCGACCGCCTTGCGTGAGCGCAATCACATGGCGCTTGCCGACGGCCTGTACGTCTGGGCAAGTTGCGAATTCGGCGATTTCCGGGAGATACGCAAGATCGTGCGCAAGCAGTGGGGCCTGCCGCGCGACCGGCACCTGGTTACGGCCTACTGGCGCCGGGACGCGCACAGCGTGGGCGAGGGCGGCGAGGACTAGTCGCTGCTTATTGCCTGACGCTTCTGGCCACCAGCCGCGCGACGCTCGGGCCGACCAGTAGCACGATCAGGAAGCGTGCCGATTGCAGCGCCATGACGAAGGAGATGTCGACGTTCTGCGCCGCGGCGGCGATGATGGCGATGCTGTCCATGCCACCGGGGCTGGTCGCCAGATAGGCGGTCAGAGGATCGATGCCCAGGAGATGGCTGATCATGAAGGCAAGGCCGCCACAAAAGGCGATCAGCGCCACGATCGAGGCGATGATCTGCGGCAAGGCGCGCGTCGCATGGCGCAGGATCGCCCTGGTGAAATTCAGCCCGATCGACCAGCCGACCATGGCGTAGCTGACGGCCAGCAGCCATTCCGGCAATTGCATTTCCACGCCCAAGCCGAGATGGACGACGGTGCCGAAGACGAAGGTGCCGAGAAAGAAGGGCGAAGGCAGCCGGCACAGCTTTCCCGCCAAGCCGCCGATAAACGCGATGCCGATGGTGGCGGCGAAGGCTTGGGCATCGATCGGCGGAAACCAGACGATGGCGGGGATTTCGACGCCCGAGGTGTCGACCCACATCTTGGCAACGAGCGCTGCCGTCATCGAGACGAAGATGACGCGCAGATACTGCATGAAAGCGACGAGGCGCTGGTCGGCGCCGAAGGCACCGGCCATCAGCACCATGGCGGTGGCCGCACCCGGCGACGAGCCCCAGACAGCGGTGGTGCCGGGCAGGATGCGCCAGCGGCTGATCAGCCAGCCGAGCAGGCTGGAGGCCGTGACGGTCGCCACCACGACGCCGAGAAACAGCGGCCATTCCTTGTAGAAGACCGGAAAGATGTCGGCCGAGATCGACGCGGCGACGAGGCAGCCGACGATCGCCTGGGCGGCGCCGAACAGAAGGCGCGGCACGCGCACCGTGGCGCCATTGGTGCCGGCGACGATGGCCGCCAGCATCGGCCCGATCAGCAGCGCCGCCGGCAGGGCCGCGAGTTCCAGCGCGCCGGCAAACAGCAGGGAAACGACCAGCAGGGCAAGCCACTGCCAGAGCTTGCGCATCCGCGCCATGCGTTCGAGTGTGGGCAGGTCCGGGGATGGCTGCTCGGCCGAGGAATCCATGTTTCGGTCTTAGACTTGAAGCGGGACGATGCGAACCCCCGCTTTGCCGAAAAAGGGAGTGATGCGCGATTCGCGCAGTTTACCAAAGGTGTCAGAGCTTTCGGATAGGACCAGGATAACGGGCGACAAGATCGTCTATCGTCAGCAAGGTAATCCCCTCCACGGTTGCCTGGGCGACCAGGATTCGATCGAAGGGATCCTTGTGGATCGCCGGAAGTCCGCCGATGGCGAGGGCATGTTCGCTGGTGATCGGCAAGTCGTGATAGCCGTTGTCGAATAGGCCTCGCCGGAGCAAACGGGGGTCGACCTGGAAATCATCCCGTCCAAGTCCTCGTTTGATTGCGATCTCCCAAAGGCTGGCAGGACTGAACAGCAATTCGTTCTCTGGGTTCTCAATCTCGGCCAGAGCCGCAGGTGTTAGCCGATCCGGTTCGCCAGCCGCCCACAGCAGCAAATGGGTGTCGAGTAACAGTTTCAAGTTTTGACACCGAACAGTTGTTCAATCTCCTCGCCGCCCATGCGGTCGAAATCGTCGGGAACGGAGAACTGGCCGGCCATAAAACCGACCCTTCGCGCCTGCGACGAGGCCGGCTGATCGATAGGCACGACTTTGACCAATGGTTTGCCCGCCTTGGCGATGATGAACGACTCACCGTTGGCAGCTCGGTCAACGAGACGTGAAAGATTGGTCTTCGCATTGTGGATGTTCACGGTCTGCATCGCAGGTGCCTTAAATGGACTTAGTCCACAGAACTTAGTCCATTTTCAGAGCATTGCAAGTGGAGTGCAATGAACTGGCCTGTCGATATTGTACCAAAGGTGCGAACCTCGCCTCGGCATCCGCGCGTACAGATCACCCCGTCTTGCCGTCGGCCAGGCCGAAGCCGCCGACAGGGTGGGTTTCGACCTGGAATTCAAAACCGGCGATGAACGGCCGCGCCCTGGCGATCGTTGCCTGGACTTCGGGAAGCTGCAGCGAGGCTTTGTGGCTTTCGGCGTCGGTCCACACTTCCGTGACCCAGATCGCATCGGCATCCGCGGGGTCGCGGGCGATGATGTAGTTCAGGCAACCCGGCAGGGCGCCGGTGCTGGCGCGCAGGAGGTCGATGACCGCGTCACGCTGGCCGCGCGCCGCCCGCATCTTGCCGATCAGTCCGTACATTCCGTTGTCTCCCTTTGAGGTTTTCGACAAGAACATGCAGATCGCCAGTATGCCGATAGCAGCTCAAGGCATCAACTGGCCGCCATTCACCTCGATCACCTGGCCGGTGATGTAGCCGCTCAGAAGATCGGAAGACAGGAACAGATAGGCGCCGACGCAATCCTGCGCCGTGCCGGCACGCCCCTGCGGAATGGTAGCGATCATGCCCTTCATCTGCTCGTCGGTCGAATAGCGCTCGTGGAACGGCGTCAGGATAGTGCCGGGCGCCACCGCGTTGACGCGGATGCCGAAGCCGATCAGTTCCTTGGCCATGCCGCGCGTCACATTGGAGACGAAGGCCTTGGCCGAGCCATAAAGCCCGGCGCCGCCGCCGGCGCCATTGCGGGCGGCGATCGAGGAGGTGTTGACGATGAAGCCGCCCTGTTTCTTCAGCCACGGGATCGCCTTGCGCGAAGCGGTCAGCACCGAACGGGCGTTGAGGTCCATCACAGCGTCGTAATGCGCCTCGGTCTGCTCGGCATAGGGAATGCGACCAAGCATGCCGCCGGCATTGTTGACCAGCCCGTCGAGGCGGCCGAAATATTGCGCGCTATCCTCGACGACGCGTTCGACATCGGCGGCAACGGAGAAATCGCCCTGGACGAGGAACACCTCGCCGCCCTTGTCGGCAATCGCCAGGCCGAGCTTCTCGGCGGCGTCTTGACTCGAATTGTAGTGCAGCGCCACCTTGCATTTCTGCGCTGCATAGGCCAGCGCGAGCGCCGCTCCGATGCCGGTCGACGCACCGGTGACCAGCACCGCCTTGCCGGCAAGATCGGGTATGCTGAGTGTGGTGGCTGGCACGGTTTTTCCTCCGGGACGTCTGCCTGTCCTTCGTAGGCCCTTGCCACCCCGTTGTTCAAGCCTTTGAGCAATTCAAGGAAACGTGTGAAACGGTTTCCCGGGAAAAGGAGTAGCGCTTTCCCTTGGGGAATTTGCGCCAAACAAACCGCTCTACGGGTGCAGATAGGCGTAACCTTGGCCTTGCAGTTCGGCGAGCTTGACGACGCCGCCCTTGTCGGCGGCATGAAACCCGGCGAGCAGGTCGGGGAGCGAAATATCCATGCCTTGCATGGTGTTGGCGCAAGCATGGGATTCCAGCCCCTGCCGCACCAGGCCGGCGAAGCGCCCGGAAATAGCGGCCGATATTCCCTTCGACTTGAAGCTGGCCAAGGCCGGACCATGCACGACCAGCACGATGTCGACATTGCCGCCGGTGCCCTCATAGTGGTTCTTGATGTTGCCGAGCACGAAATTGACCTTGTCGGTGTCGCTCAAGTGGTAGGCGACTTTTTGCCTTGTGGGCTCGGTGGCGGCTGCCTGTGCTGCCCGCAAACCAAGAAGCGTTCCGGTTCCGGCAAGAACCGCGCGGAACATGTCGCGCCGACGCATGGCATCCTCCTTCGCTTGGCGGCCCGCCGCGAATTGCGTGGCTGCGGCCGCAATACTAGCATAAATTGACGTCGCGTCCTGTCGATGCGGAGGAGAGATCACATGGCGTTCAGGGCAGGGGAATGGAAGACAGTCGCCGGCGCCGGGTTTGGCGCGGCGCTGCTTGGCTTGCTTGCCGGACCGGCCTCCGCCGACGATGCGCTGAAGCTCACCGAACTCAGTCCGAACGGCGCTGATGCCTGTTTCGGCCGCGTCTATGATGCGGGGCATCTCAAGGCGCACCCGAAGCAGAAGGTGGCGCGGATCTTCTTCTACTACGGCCATGATCCGGTCAGCCGGCCGAACGAGGAACCGACCGCGAATTCCGACACGTCCTACAATGCTTTCATCGCCACCACCGTGCGCGGCGCCAAGTCGCCGGAATGGGCCGGTGGCTGGTGCAATCATGCGTCCGAGAACGGCAAGACAGGCCCGGTCCATTGCGGCATGGAATGCGACCGGACGCTTGCGTCGCTGAAGGTCGATGACAAGGGTCGGCTGTTCGTCTCGGATCTGCAGCCCGACATCTATCTCGATGCCGATTCGGAAGATGAGTTGGGCGCAGCGGAATATGACAGGCAGGCGCTGGGTTCGGAGGACGACAATTTCCGCCTCGACCCAATGCCGGCCGCGACCTGCAAGGCGGAGTTCTCGCGCATCGATCCAGTCGACCCCGCGCTTGGGCCGCCTCTGCGCGAGCGACTGAAGCCGGACCAGGCGTTCTGCTATGGCCGCGATTACGATGCAGCGCATCTCGGCTCGCACCCAGACCAGTTGACGCAGTCGATCCGGGTTTTCCGCGGCCCGGTCGAACTGGCGTCATTTGCTTCAGGGGGCGACGCAGCCAACTGGCCTGATGGCGCTGACATTGCCGTCACCGTTACCACACGGCAGAAATCGGCTGAGATGACGCAGGCCTATTCCTGCCAGGGCGAGGCCGACCAGTGGCGCTGCGCTGCGAGTTCGAAGATGAGCGATTTCTCCTGCGAGATCGCGCAGAAGGAGATTTTCCTGAAGCGCGGCGCCGACGGCACGATGATGCTGGCCAATCCCAACAGCGCACTCGCGATCGTCGACCTGTGCTCGAAGGCCGCCGACGGCAAGACCAAATCCGACGACAAGGTCTATCGGCTGCAGCCAATGCCCCAATCGGCCTGTGTGCGGTGAGCCCGGACTTGTCTACGTCGTCATGAGGGGATATATCTTTGCTATATCTCGTTTGAGGATAGCACGATGGAAAAAGCAAAAGTATTCTGGTCGGGGAGGTCACAAGCTGTACGCCTGCCCAAGGAATTCCGTTTCGAAACAGACGAGGTTTCGATCCGCCGTCACGGACAGACCGTCATCCTGGAGCCGCTTGCACAGGATTGGGCGTGGCTCGACCAAGTGATCGGACCACTTGATAACGATTTCGTCGAGGGAGCGCTAGAACGTCAGGACGGCCAGGATCGACCCGCCTTGGATGACGTCTTCAAGTGATCTACCTGCTCGACACCAATGCCGTTATCGCGGTCATCAAGGGCGATGAGGGTCTGCTGGCGCTACTCAAACAGCGCACGCCGCAGGACTTTGCCCTCTCGGCAATAGTGGTGCACGAATTGTACTATGGTGCTGAAAAGAGCCAGCGAAGGCCCGAAAATTTGGCGCGCATCGAAGCGCTGCTGTTCCCAGTGCTCGAATTTGACCGGGAAGACGCGAGACATGCCGGCGAGATTCGGGCAATGCTTGCGACGTTGGGAACTCCGATCGGTCCCTACGATGCGTTGATCGGCGGGCAAGCGCGCGCTCGGAACCTCACACTGATGACCCGCAATGTCCGGGAATTCGAGCGCATCAAAGATCTCTCAATCGAGACGTGGTGAGGTATCACGCAAACGGCACGGCCGTCGTGCCCTTGGGGAGCTTGGCCTCGTCGTCGGGCTCGACATGGATGGTGACGCGCACCGAGGGGATTTCGGCCTTCAGCGCGTCCTCTATCCGGTCGCAGATGACATGGCTGGCGCCGACCGACATGTCGGCATCGACGACCAGGTGAAACTCGATGAAGGTGGCGCGGCCGGCGATGCGCGTCTTGAGGTCGTGAACCTCGAGCGCGCCCTTGCAATTGGCCGAGATGACGTCGCGGATGCGCATGTGCTCCTGCGTATCGACTGCGCGGTCCATCAGGCCGTTCATCGACGAGCCGATGACATGCCAGCCCTGCCACAGGATGTTCAGCGCCACGAGAACGGCAAGCGCCGGGTCGAGAATCTGCCAGCCGGTCAGGATCGCTCCGACCAGGCCGCCGAAGACGCCGATCGAGGTGACCACGTCGGTCATGATGTGGTTGCCGTCGGCAACCAGCGCCGGTGACTTCTCCGCCCTGCCGGCGCGGATCAACGTCCAGGCCCAGAAGGCGTTGATGACTGTAGCGACGCCGTTGACGGCAAGACCTTCCCAGGGCTGTTGGAGCGGTGCCGGGGTCTGCCAGTGGCGCCAGACCTCGTTGAGGATCAAAAGGGCGGCGAGCACGATCAGCACGCCTTCCAGCACCGCCGAGAAATACTCGGCCTTGTGATGGCCGAAAGGGTGGTCCTGGTCGGCCGGCTTGTGGCTGACCTGGATCGCCCAGAAGGCTGCAACCGAGGCAATGACGTTGACGATCGATTCCAAGGCGTCCGAGTAGAGCGCCACGGAGCCGGTGACGTACCAGGCGGCAGCCTTCAGCGCGAGCACGACAAAAGCGACGATAATCGACCAGAAGGCGAGATTGGCGATTTTGCGCTTCGCGGCCGCCTTGGCCGCGATCGCCATCGTGTTCTCGGCTTCGGCCATGATCGTCAGGCGGCCTTTTCCTTGGCCTTGCGGGGCAGGTGGGCGACGATGTTCTCGATGATGCGCATGCCGGCATTGTGGCCGAGCGTCATGATCGATTCCGGGTGAAACTGTACCGCGGCGATCGGCTCCTTGCGGTGTTCGAAGGCCATGATGATGCCGTCCTCGGTCTCGGCCGTGACGATGAAATCGTCGGGCAAGCGCACCGGGTCGGCGAAGATCGAGTGGTAGCGGCCGACGGTGACTTCCTTGGGCAGGCCCGAGAAGATGATGCCGGGCTTGGAGACGCGGATGCGCGACGGCTTGCCGTGCATCGGTATGTGCAGCTGCCGCAGTTCACCGCCATAGGCCTCGGCCAATGCCTGCAGGCCGAGGCAGACGCCGAAGATCGGCAGTTCGCGGGCGCGCGCCTTCTTGATGGTTGCGGCGCAATCGAAGTCCTTCGGCGTGCCGGGGCCGGGCGACAGCACGACGAGATCGGGTTTCAGCCGGTCGAAGACTTCCTCCGGCACTGGCGAGCGAACGGTCGAGACGTTGGCGCCGGTCTGGCGAAAATAATTGGCCAGCGTGTGGACGAAACTATCCTCGTGGTCGACCAGCAGGATGTTGACGCCGTCGCCGACGCGCGCGGTGGTGCGCTCGGTGCTGGCGGAATTGCCTGTCTTGGCGTCGCGGATGGCGGAGAGCATGGCGGATGCCTTCAGTTCGGTTTCGGCTTCTTCTTCCTCGGGAATGCTGTCGAACAGCAATGTGGCTCCGGCGCGCACTTCGGCAATGCCGTCCTTGATACGGATGGTGCGCAGGGTGAGGCCGGTGTTCATGTCGCCGTTGAAATTGACCATGCCGATCGCGCCGCCATACCAGGCGCGCGGGCTTTTCTCGTTCTGCTCGATGAAGCGCATGGCCCACAATTTCGGGGCGCCGGTCACGGTGACCGCCCAGGCGTGCGACAGGAAGGCATCGAAAGCATCCATGCCTTCGCGCAGCCGGCCTTCGATGTGGTCGACCGTGTGGATCAGACGCGAATACATTTCGATCTGCCGGCGGCCGATGACGCGCACCGAACCCGGCTCGCAGACCCGCGATTTGTCGTTGCGGTCGACGTCCGAGCACATGGTCAGCTCGGATTCGTCCTTCTTCGAGTTGAGCAGTTTCAGGATCTGCTCGGAGTCCGAAATGGCATCGTCGCCGCGCTTGATGGTGCCCGAGATCGGGCAGGTCTCGACGCGGCGGCCGTTGACGCGCACGAACATTTCCGGCGAGGCCCCGATCAGATATTCGCCTTCGCCCAGATTGATGAAGAAGGAATAGGGCGAGGGGTTGATTGCCTTCAGCTTGCGCGAAATCTCGGATGGCTGCGTTTCGCAGCGCTCGTAGAACATCTGGCCGGGCACGACCTCGAACAGGTCGCCGCGCTTGAACGAATCCATCGCCTTGCGCACCAGATCGGCGTATTCGCCGGGTTCATGATCGCCGCGCGGCGGGATGCGGTCGGGGCTCTTGAACGGCTCGGCGATTTCGTCGCGCGGCAGCCCTTCAGTCGAAAAACCCTCGCCGGCATAGTCATAGCGGTCAGTCCAGGCCTTGGCCGAATAATGGTCGACGACCAGGATCTCGTCGGGCAGGAAAAGCACCAGGTCGCGCTGACTCTCTTTGCGCTCGAGAGTGTGTTCGACCGGATCGAACTGGAAGGCGAGGTCGTAGCCGAAGGCGCCGTAGAGACCAAGATTGGCGTCTTCCTCGGTCTTGAACAGAGCGGTGATGGCGCGCAGTACGGTGAAGACTGAAGGGACGCGGCTGCGCTCCTCCTCGGTGAAGACACGGCCGGGCTTGGCGACATCGAGGCGGATGAGTGTCTTCGACGTCTCGGCGATGGTGACATCCGCCTGGCTGGCGAGCGCCTTGCCGATGACCGGCAGCAGCGCCTCGCCACGGCGGTTCAGCGCCTCGATGCGCATGGCACGGCCGCGCGCCGAGACGACCAGCGGCGGATCGATGATAGCGGTGTCCCAGCGCGTGTAGCGGCCGGGATATTCATAATTGGAGGAAAACACCGCACCGCGGCGCGAATTCAGGCCGTCGACATAGGCGTCAATCGCACCTGCATAGGGCCGGTCGTGGCGCGCGCGCGTGATGGTTATGCCACCCGCGGTCACGAAACTTTCCGCGCCGTTTTCCAGAACCTTCATCGTCATTGCCGTCTCCATCAGCTTCTTGGGCAACGGACCCGGGAATGGCTTGGAAAAAACAAATGGCCGCCCGGACTTTCCGTTGCGGCCACCCTCTCTTTTCACGCGCACGTGTTCGAACAGGCCGCTGTCAGCAGGCCCACCACCAAATGGTCTTGATCGAACGCATGTTCATGGCGAAATCCATAGCCGCGAAAAACCGGATGCGCAACTGATTTGAAAAGCCTGCGGTGGCTGTCGCTTCTGCGCCTCATGGTACATCGCCAGAGCCGGCTATGGCGCGTAGAATGTTCATCAACAGCAGGAAGACGAGAAAACAATCATGACCGAGCAGATCGAGCGTGCGCGGACGTTCCATTCCCTCCACGTCAAGGGAAACCCGATCGTTCTCTACAACGTCTGGGATCCGGGTTCGGCCAAGATCGTCGAGAAAGCGGGCGCCAAGGCGATCGCCACCGGAAGCTGGCCGGTGGCGGCCGCCTTCGGCTATGCCGATGGCGAGAAAATCCCGCTGGAGCTGGCGCTCGACAACATCAAGCGCATCGTCACTGCCGTCGACCTGCCGGTGACCATGGACCTCGAGGGCGGCTACGGCGTCGACCCGGAAATTGTTGCTCGCACGGTAACGTCGGCGCTGCAGGCCGGCGCTGTTGGGTTCAATTTCGAAGACCAGGTTGTCGGTGGCAGCGGCCTGCACGACATCGCTGTTCAGGTAAAACGCATCGAAGCCGCGGCGGCGGCCGTTAAGGAATCGGGTATACCGGCTTTTCTCAACGCCCGGACCGACATCTTTCTCAAGGCGAAGCCGGATGCGCATGACAAGGCGCTGCTCGATCAGGCGATCGAACGGGCGCAGGCCTATGAAAAGGCCGGAGCGAGCGGCTTTTTCGCGCCGGGTCTTGGCGATGAGGACCTGATCGAGACGCTTTGCAAGGCAATCGCGTTGCCGGTCAATATCATCGCGCTGGCGCATGTGCCGCCGCGTCAGCGAC
Source organism: Mesorhizobium sp. M1066 (assembly GCF_040318635.1). Classification (NCBI taxonomy): domain Bacteria; kingdom Pseudomonadati; phylum Pseudomonadota; class Alphaproteobacteria; order Hyphomicrobiales; family Phyllobacteriaceae; genus Mesorhizobium; species Mesorhizobium sp. M1066. The sequence continues at coordinate 217,712 of NZ_JAMYMR010000006.1, read as the reverse complement.
TGGCGGAACTGGGTGTCGCCCGCATCAGCCACGGCCCGGTGCCTTACCGGCAGATGGCCGAATGGCTGGAGGCGAAGGCTAGGCAGGCCATTTCGGGCTAGGCGGTGATGCTGCATGCAACGGGTTTGGGATTGGCCGAAGCCTCGCAACTTCGTCATCCACGGGCGGAGCAGGAGCGAAGCGACGTCGCGGAGACCCGAGGATCCATGCCGCGACCTCAGTTGAAGGGCGCAGCGGAACAGAATTCTGAACGTAGCGACGCTTTGAAGTCGCGGCATGGATTCTAGGGTCTGCGCCGCGTCGCTTCGCTCCTTGCTTCGCCCTAGAATGACGAAGCTATTGAGTGCTTCGGCAAACTACGAGGCAAAGCTTTCTCAATCTTCCAGCGTCCCCGACCGGGCGTCGGTGCTCTTCCTGTCGCCGACCAGCTTCAAGAGATCCTCGCCGGCGCGGATGATGCGGCGCGAGCGGCGGGTCAGGATGATGCCATCCTGCGGCGCAAACACTTCGGTGCGGCCATCGGTTTCACCCGGTGCATGGACGATGGTGGCTAGGCGCGCGCCCTTGGCGACGCGGTCGCCGGGTTTCACGTCGTAGAGCACGGCACCCGCCCGAGACGCCGGCATCATGTCGATGTTCTCCAATGGCGCCACGACGCCGGTGAAGGGGCCAGGTGCAGGCAGGGCGCTATCGGCGATCACGCCGCGTGCCGCCAGCAGCCGGTAGAGCCCGTCGGCGTCAGAGGCGGCAAGGGCGCCGTCGACATCGAGGATGCCGCGATATTCGACCGTGGTGGCGACGCGGCGGTCGAGCTTGGCTACATCAGCTGGGACATTCTGGTAGGGCATGATCGAGGCGCCCTCGAAGGTGCCGTCGGTGTCCTCGCTCCATAGCACGACCGCGTCGACGCCCATGGCCGCGGCGCAATCGGCCATATCAGGCCACAGGCTGGTGTGGACGTAGAGATAGGCGAGGCCCTCGTCATCGCAGTGCAGGTCGAGCACGATGTCATGGCCGAGCGACAGCTGCACCAGCCGCGTCTTCAGCCGCTGGTCGACGCTGCCAAGGGTGGTGTCGGGCAAGAGCGCTGTGTCGGGCGCGGCGAGCAGTGGAAAGCCGCGGTTGAAATTGGTGCGCGTGCCCAGATGGAAGCGGCCCTGATGCTCGCCGAAATGATATTGCGCCCGGCCGACAGGGTTGGCCCAGGGCACGACGGTGAGGTTGCCCTTGATGCGGCCTTCGGCCTCCGCCCTGGCAAGCATCGGCATCAGCGCGTCGATGGCGACGACGCCCGGCAACTCACCGGCATGGAGCGCCGCCTGCAGATAGGCCGAAGGAGCAGCCTTGTCGAAACCAGTGAAGCGGAACAGCGGGAATTCGTAGGAAACCCCTTCGCTTTCGCCGGCGATGCGCTCGATCGATTTCTGCATGACTTCCTCCATCAAGAACCAGAAGACATGCGATTTGAAAGCGCCTATGTCGATTGGTCCAGCCCGCCGCGCTATGGGCGCAAGAGGCTATTCAGCCGGAAGCGGGATGACCGGCGCGCGCCGGTCCAGCGCCTGCGACAGCACGGCGACGGTGACCGCCAACAAAGCGAGTGCTGCGCCGACCAGCGGCAAATTGGCATAGGAAACACCGGCGGAAAGGGCCACGCCGCCGATCCAGGCGCCGCTGGCATTGCCGACATTGAAGGCGCCCTGGTTCAGCGTGGCGGCGAGGTTCGGTCCCTCGGAGGCCGCCTCGACGACCCGGATCTGCAGCGGCGGCACGACGACGAAGATGAGCAGGCCCCACAGGAAGACGATGCCGACGGCAACGCTGGCGATTGCGCCGAACTGCCTGAAGCCAACGAAAAGCAGGGCCATCAGCAGCAGCGTGCCGATCACTGTCGGCATCAGTTTCCAGTCGGCCAGTCTGCCGCCGATAATGTTGCCGATGGTCATGCCCGCGCCGAACAGCAGCAGAACCCACGTGACTGCGGAGGTCGACAAGCCCGATACCTCGGTGAGGTAGGGCTTGATGTAGGTGAAGACGGTGAACAGGCTTGCGGAAGTCAGCGCCGCGATCAGCATGGCCAGCCAGACCTGTAGCTTGCCCAGCACGCGCAGCTCGCCGCGTAGGCCGCCACCGCTTGGCTGGGCGACATCGGACGGCACCAGCCAGGCGATCGCTGCCACCGAGATCAGGCCGATACCGACCACGGCAACGAAGGTGGAGCGCCAGCCGAATGCTTCGCCAAGTGCGGTTCCGGCGGGAACACCCAGGATGTTGGACAGCGTCAGCCCGGCGAACATCAGCGCGATGGCGCTGGCGCGTTTGTTGCGCGGCACCAGGCTGGCGGCAACGACCGAGCCGATGCCGAAGAAGGCGCCATGGCCGAACGCGGTGAAAACGCGCGCGGCCATCAGCGTCCAGTAGTTGGGCGAGATGGCGCAAAACAGATTGCCGACGACGAACAGCACGGCCAGCCCGACCAGCACCGGCTTGCGCGGCAAATGCGCGGTGGCCATGGCGATGATCGGGGCGCCGAAGACGACACCCAGCGCATAGCCGGTGACCAGCAGACCCGCCGAAGGGATCGACACGCCGAGGTCGGCCGCGACCTCGGGCAGCAGGCCCATGATGACGAATTCGGTGGTGCCGATGCAGAAGGACGCAATGGCAAGCGCAAGGATCGGCAAGGGCATGGGGCGTCCAGACTGAATCGGTTCAAATTGAGACTGCGCGAGGAGCTATCCCGCGCGCAACACACATTGCTGCAACGCAGCAATGCAGAAACCGTAGATCAATGGAAAACGGAGCACTCAAGCGCCCCGTTCTGCTGATCATCCGTCGAGGAAGAACAAATCTTCCAGGATCATGGCGCCTTCGGCAAGGCATAAGCGACGATGTAGTCGCCGCGATCGGGTGACTGGCGCGCCCCTCCGGCCGAGACGACGACGAACTGACGGCCGCTTTCGGGCGAAGTGTAGGTGATCGGCGTCGCCTGCGCGCCGACCGGCAGGCGGCCCTTCCACAGCTCCTCGCCGGTGGCGACGTCGATGGCGCGCAGATAATAGTCCTGCGTGCCGGCATAGAAGACGAGACCGCCCGCCGTCGTCACCGGACCGCCGAGCGACGGCATGCCGACCGGGATCTGCAGGCCGGTCTTCATGCCAAGTGGGCCTGTATCCTGCAGCGTGCCGGCCGGAACCTGCCAGACGAGCTGGCGCGACTTCAGGTCGATGGCGCTGATCGTGCCATAGGGCGGCTGATGGCAGGGCACGCCCAAAGGCGACATGAAGCCGTTCTTGAGCGCACCATAGGGCGTGCCGAGCTGAGTGCCGAGACCATCATGCGCCGCCGAGGGTCCGTAATTGTCGGCCTCGGCGCGCGGCAGCAGGACTACGAATTGCGGCATGCGGATGTCGTTGACGACCAGGTAGCCATTGGCCTCGTCGATCGAGGCGCTGCCCCAGTTCATGCCGCCATAATAGCCGGGAAATTGCAGCGAGCGCGTCAAGCCGGGAGGTGTGAATTCGCCCTCGTAGCGCAGCTTCTTGAATCCGATACGGCAAAAGAGCTGGTCGAGCGGGGTGGCACCCCACATGCTTGCCTCGGTGAACGGCTTGTCGCCGATCGAAGGCATGCCGACCGAATAGGGCTGGGTCGGCGACAGGAAGTCCTCCTTGGCACCGCCGTCCTGTGGCACCGGCTTTTCCTGCACCTCGGCGATCGGCTTGCCGTCGCGGCGGTCGAGCATGAAGATCTGGCCGCGCTTGGTCACCTGGATCAGCGCCGGCACCTTGCCGCCCTTGCCGTCCGGCACATCATAGAGCGCCGGCTGCGAGGGAAGGTCGTAGTCCCAGAGGTCGTGATGCACGGTCTGGAACTTCCAGCGCTCGCGGCCGGTGGCGATGTCGAGCGCCACGACCGAAGCGGTGTAGTCTTCCGCCGCCTTGCTGCGTTCGGCGCCGAAGAAGTCCGGCGTGGCGTTGCCGGTCGGCAGATAGACGAGACCGAGCGCGTTGTCATAGCTCGGCGTCGACCAGACGTTGGGCGTGCCGCGCGTATAGCTCTGGCCTTCGGGCGGCAGCTTGGTGATATCAGGATTGCCGAGGTCCCATGCCCACATCAACTCGCCTGTCTTGGCGCTGAACGCACGAACGGCGCCGGAAGGCTCGCCAGTCTCGACATTGTCCCAGACCCAGCCGCCGATCATGATCAGATCGCGCATGACGGTCGGAGCCGAGGTCTGGAAATAGAAGCCGGGCTTGACCTCGCCCATGCCTTGCTTGAGGTCGACGGTGCCGCCCTGGCCGAAATCCGCGCAGGGTTGGCCGGTCCTGGCGTCGATCTCGATCAGCCGCGCGTCGATGGTGGTCATGACGATGCGCCCGGCGCAGGCAGCCGCGTTGACACCAGCCGCTGGCGCGGTGGCGTCGGCCGTGGGCTCGTAGTAGCTGACGCCACGGCAGCGCTGCCACAGCGGCGCCGAGGCTTTCGGGTCGAATTTCCAGCGCGGCTCGCCGGTCTCGGCGTTGAGCGCGTTGATGACATTTGTCGACGAGCAGGTGTAGACCGTGTCGCCGACCTGCAGCGGCGTGTTCTGGTCCTCGGCGCCCTTGACCGGGACATCGCCGGTGCGGAAGGTCCAGGCGACTTTCAAATCCTTGACATTGTCCCTGGTGATCTGGTCGATCGGCGCATAGCGCGTGCCGGCCGGCGTGCGGCCATAGTGGCGCCAGTCGGTGCTGGAGGCTGCCGCGGCCGGCGTCGGCGCTTCAGTGGCGGCGACCGTGTTGCGGATCACACCATGCGGCTGGAAGGCATAGGCGGCGGTGGCGATCAGGCCGATCACGAGAACACCGGCAAGGGCGAAGGGCCCCCGCTTGCTACTGCGCGATGACGGGAACAGCGGCGCCAGCAGAAGAGCGATCACGGCGAGCACTGCCGGGGCCACCAGTCTCGGCACCAGCGGCCAGAAATTGAGGCCGGCCTCCCAGAGTGCCCATGGAACCGTGGCGACGAAAATGAGAATGTACAGCCAGAAACCCGCGCGCCGACGCAAGGCAAAGAGGAAGCCGGAAACGATGATGCCGGCACCGGCGAGCGCGTAATACCAGGAGCCGCCGAGGCCGATAAGCTGGACGCCGCCATAGAGCAGCGGCAGGCCTATGACCATCAGCACCAGGCCGAAAAGAACGAGCAGCCAGACGCCGCCGGAGGTGTTGGTATCTGACATGTTGATCCTCACACTTGCCCGGATGGCGAGGTCTCGTGGTCGCGGTGGCCAGAAGGCCGTAGGGCGATCAATGGAGGCCGGCTTCCGGTTCGGCGACGGGGGCTTCGCCAGGGAAAAGAATTTATCGCATCCTAATAGATAGCATGTTATCTTTTTCGCCATGCCCAGGCAAGACCCGGATCGCGCCAGATTTGGCCAACTCGTTATATCAGTCGCGAGGCTGTGGCGGCGCGCAGCCGACAAGGCGTTGGACGACTGCGGCCTGTCGCACGCCACCGCCATGCCGCTGGTGATGCTGTCGCGGCTCGGCGACAATCTCCGCCAGGGCGTGCTTGCCGATCATCTCGGCTTCGAGGGGCCGTCGCTGGTCCGCATCGTCGACCTGCTGGTCGAAGAGGGTCTGGTGACGCGTGCCGAGGACGCCGCCGACAGGCGGGCGAAAATCCTGTCGCTGACCGATGCCGGGCGAAAGCGGGTGACCGAGATCGAGCGCCTGCTGTCGGTGCTGCGGGCCGATCTGCTCAAGGACGTTGGCGAGAGCGAATTGAAAGGGGCCGTGCTTTTGCTGAGCCGGCTGGAGACGAAATTGACCGGGCTCGGTTGATCGGGGCCGGAAGCTGGGTCTCAAGCCAGCGGCTTCAGTTCCTGGGCGATCGTGGGCAGCAGTTCCGAGACATTCGGGTGGATATGCACGGCACGCGCGAGCGTGTCGACGGGCGCCTTGGCGTACATCAGGTCGAGCACGCAATGGATAGCCTCGTCGCCGCCGGGGCCGAGCACCGAGCAGCCGAGGATCTCCCTCGTGTCAGCGTCGACCAGGATCTTCATGAAGCCCTGCGTCTCGCCTTTTTCGATAGCGCGGCCGACGCGGGTCATCGGCCGCTGGCCGACCAGCGCGCGACGGCCGGATTTCTTCACCGCGGCCTCGGTCATGCCGCAGCGGCCAAGTGGCGGGTCGATGTAGAGCGCATAGGCCTCGATACGGTCGCTGACCTTGCGCGGATCATTGTCCAGCAGGTTGGCGGCGACGATCTCGTAGTCGTTATAGGAGGTGTGGGTGAAGGCGCCCCTGCCGTTGCAGTCGCCCATCGCCCAGATGCCGGGCACGCTGCTGTGCAACTGGTCGTCTACAGAGACGAAGCCGCGCTTGTCGACCTCGACGCCGGCCTTTTCCAGGCCGAGGTCATCGGTGTTGGGCGTCCGCCCCAGAGCCAGCAGCACGTGCGATCCGACCGCCGGCGGTTTGCCGGCGGAGAAGGTCACGGCAATGTCCTGGCCCTGTCTGGCGAAAGCGATGTCGTCGGCGCCGAGATGGACCGTGATGCCTTCGTTTTCGAGGATCGACAGGATGGCGGCAGAGACGTCCTCGTCCTCGCGGCCGGTCAGGCGTGGGCTCTTTTCGATGACTGTGACCTCCGAGCCGAAGCGGCGGAACATCTGTGCGAATTCGAGCGAGATGTAACTGCCACCGACGACGATGAGATGGCGCGGCAGCACGTCGAGATTCATCATCGAGGAATTGGTCAGATAGTCGATGTCGTGGATGCCGGGCAGGTCTGGGACCGAGGCGCGGCCGCCGGTGTTGAGGAAGATATTTTCGGCGGTCAGCAGATCGTCGCCGACGCGCACCGTGTTGGCGGATTCGAAACGCGCATGGCCGCGATAGAGGGTGCATTTGTCCATGCCGGCAATCCAGGTCTCGAGATTGGTGCGAGCGTCGATCGTCACCTTGTCCTTGCGCGCCTTGATCCTGGCATAGTCGACTCCGACGGGGCCACTGAGCGTCACGCCGTAGTCGGCGGCGCGGCGCGCCAGATGCGCGGCATAGGCGCTGGCGACCATGGTCTTGGTCGGCATGCAGCCGGTGTTGACGCAAGTGCCGCCGACCAGCTTGCGCTCGATCAGTGCGACGCTCCTGCCGGCGGCCGTCAGCCGGCCGGCCAGCGGAGGGCCAGCCTGTCCGGCACCGATGATGATGGCGTCGAAGGTTTTCGTCGTCATGCCACCGCAGCCACGATCAGCAGACCGCCGATGATCGCCACCGCGTCCTCGATGAAGGCGGCGGGCGGATCCTTGCCGAAGGCGGCTGCGAGCCGGCCGCGAGCTTCAGCGCCGCCCAGCGTGCCGATGACAGCGCCGATGGCGCCGGCAATCAAGCCGCCGATGGTGGCACCGCCTGTCGCGCCGATCACCGCGCCGGTGAAGGCGCCCATGACGATGCGGGCGCCGAATTGCTGCGGCACTTTACGGCTCGGCGTCGACGGCAACTGGTCGGTGACCAGTTCGACGATGGCCAGGATGGTGAAGATGCCGACAGCCGCCCAGTGACTCATGAAGCTCGCCCAGGTGCCGGCAACCGGCAGCCAGCCGAGATAAGCGCCCCAGGCAACGGCAGCCGGCGCCGTCATGGCGCGAAGACCGGCAATGACGCCGATCAGCAGTGCGAGAATGTAGAGCATGGTCGATCCCCCTCGATGACCGGGCCAGGACGGCCTTTGAGACGGCAGGCTACCATAGGTCCAATATTTGACCAGTACTTGCATCGGCGCTTTTCTGTTGGCCGCACTTGTGCTTTGCAAGGACGTGAACTGGAGACGCGTCATGGTCGAAAGCGAGCGCGTGAAGATGGCGGCCGGCGAATGGTACACCTGCCTCGATGATGAGCTGGAGTCCTTGCGTGTTGTCGCGCGTGACGCGGTGTTCGAGCACAATTGCCTGCCGCCGCGGCAGCGCGGCAATCTCGGGCCGGGCTTGAAAACTTTGCTCGGCAACGCCGGTGAGGGCGCCCGCATCGAGGCGCCGTTCCACTGCGCCTATGGCTTCAACATCTTTCTCGGCGACGGCGTCTTTCTCAATGCCGGCTGCACCATCCTCGACACAGCGAGTGTGCGCATCGGCAAGGGAACGCTGCTCGGTCCCAATGTGCAGATCTATTGCGCCGAGCATCACAAGGAGGCCAGTGGGCGGCAAGCTGGACTGGAGATCGCCAAGCTAGTCGAGATCGGCGCCAATGCCTGGATCGGCGGCAGCGCAATCATCCTTGGCGGCGTCAGCATCGGTGAGGGCGCCATAGTCGGCGCCGGTGCGGTGGTGACGCGCGACGTGGCGGCGAACACCACGGTGCTCGGCAATCCGGCGCGGGCGATCAAGCGAGGCTGAACAGATCAGGACGATAGGACGTACGCCATGCGCTCGTCCTGACCGGCCCGCCTGGAGAATTCGCGCCGATATTGCGCCGGCGATGTTCTAAGTCTTGCGGCGAAATGCTGGCGCAGCGAGGTGGCGCTGCCGAAGCCGGCTTCGAACGCCACCATGTCCATCGATTTCTCCGTCGCCTCCAGCAGCCGTTGAGCCAGTTCTATCCGTTGGCTGGTCAGCCAATCGCCGAAACTGGTGCCGATCGATTTCTGGAAGCGGCGGGTAAAGGTGCGCCGGGTCAGGCCGGCGGCCTCGGCGACGCTGTCGAGGCTATGCGTCTCGCCAAGCGTCGCGCGAACCAAGTCCAGGGCCTGGGTGAAGCGGTCAGCATCGGCGCTTCTTGCCACCGGATGCTCGATGAATTGCGCCTGCCCGCCTTGCCGATGCGGAGACAGCACGATCTGGCGGGCGAGTCGGAGTGCCGCTTCCGCGCCATAGCGGGCGCGCACGATGTGGAGACAGCAGTCCAGACCGGCGGCGACGCCGGCCGAAGTCACGATGTCGCCATTGTCGACATAGAGCACCGAAGCGTCGACGGCGACGTCGGGATGGAGTTTCTGCAACTGTTCGGAATAGGCCCAGTGCGTCGCGGCACGACGGCCCGAAAGCAGCCCGGCCGCGGCAATGGCGAAGGTTCCAAGGCACAGGCCGACGATCAAGGCGCCGCGTTGGTGCGCCCGGCGCAGCGCCTCCATCAGAGGCGGCGATGCCGGCTCGCCGAGATGATGCCAGCTCGGAATGATGACGATATCGGCGCCGTCGAGGCCTTCGAGTCCATGCGGCGCGGCAATTGTCAGTCCGGCCTCGATGTGGATCGGGCCGGGCTTGACCGCGCAGATGCGGAAGTCGAAGCGCGGCAGGCCAAGCGCCGTCCTGTCCTCTGCGAAGACCAGGCACGGTACGGAAAGGTGGAACGGGCTGATGCCGTCGAAGGCGAGTACGGCAATGATCGGGTCGGTCATGGGTGCTTCCGGCAGTTGAATTCGGATTGTCCCAATTCTTTCGAATGATGTCAATCGGGCCACTTTCGACTGGCGGGGAGTCCGCCTATTTTCGGTCCATCGCATTCAAGCCGGAAAGGAAAACACCATGTCTGACCCAGCCCACGCCACGCCACGCCGGGCGCTGATCGTCGTCGATGTGCAGAACGACTATGATGGCGGCAGTCTTGCCATCCAGCATCCGCCGTTCCGCGACAGCGTCGTCCATGTGGCGCGGGCGATGGATGCAGCGACTGCTGCTGGCATCAAGGTGGTGGTCGTCAAGCAGATGGCGCCCGAGACATCGCCGATCTTCGCCAGGGGAAGCCATGGCGGCGAACTGCATCCCGAAATCGCCAAGCGTGAGCGCGACCATTATGTCGAAAAGAACCTGCCCTCCGCCTTCACCGGCACCGACCTCGAGGACTGGCTGCGCGCCAACGCCATCGATACGATCACGGTGGTCGGCTACATGACGCATAATTGCGACCTGTCGACCATTATCCACGCCGTGCATATGGGCTTTGCCGTCGAGTTCCTGTCGGATGCGACCGGCTCGGTGCCTTACGCCAACAGCGCCGGCTACGCCTCGGCCGAGGAGATCCACCGCGTGGTCACGATCATCCTGCAGTCGCGCTTCGCCGCCGTGCTCAAGACCGCCGAATGGGTCGAGTGCCTGAAGACCGGCGCGCTGCCGGAACGCGACACCATCTTCGGCTCCAACCAGCGGGCGCTGTCGCGCAGCGCTGCTTAGGGCTATCCGAAAACAGAAGGGCGCCGCATCGCTGCGGCGCCCTTTGCGGTTTGAACTGAAGGATTTTAGAACAGGCCTTCGATCTGGCCCATCTCGTTGAGGAAGATCTTTTCCGAGGACGGCGCCTTGGGCAGGCCGGGCATGGTCATGACCTCGCCGCAGATGATGACGACGAAGCCGGCACCGGCCGACAGCCTGACCTCGCGCACCGGCACCGTGTGGCCGGTCGGCGCGCCGCGCAGGTTCGGGTCGGTCGAGAACGAGTACTGCGTCTTGGCCATGCACACCGGCAAGTGGCCGTATCCGGCGTCTTCCCAGGCCTTGAGCTGGTCGCGCACCGACTTGTCGGCGATCGCTTCCGAGCCGCGATAGATGCGCTGGACGATGGTGTTGATCTTCTCGAACAGCGGCATGGCATCGGGATAGAGCGGCGCGAACTGCGAAGCACCGGATTCGGCCAGTGCCACCACCTTGTTGGCGAGATCCTCGATGCCGGCCGAGCCGTGCGCCCAGTGCTTGCACAGGATCGCCTCTTCGCCCATCGAGGCGACATAGCCCTTCATCGCCTGGATCTCGGCGTCGGTGTCGGAGTAGAAGTGGTTGATGGCAACCACCGCCGGCACGCCGAACTGGCGGATGTTCTCGATGTGGCGGCCGAGATTGGCGCAGCCCTTCTTCACCGCTTCGACGTTTTCCTTGCCGAGGTCTTCCTTCTTGACGCCGCCATTCATTTTCATGGCGCGCACGGTGGCGACAATGACGGCCGCCGCCGGCTTGAGGCCCGCCTTGCGGCACTTGATGTCGAAGAACTTTTCAGCACCGAGGTCGGCGCCGAAGCCGGCTTCGGTGACGACGTAGTCGGCGAGCTTGAGCGCCGTCGTGGTGGCGACGACCGAGTTGCAGCCATGCGCGATGTTGGCGAACGGGCCGCCATGCACGAAGGCCGGGTTGTTCTCCAGCGTCTGCACCAGGTTCGGCTGCATGGCGTCCTTCAACAGCACGGCCATGGCGCCGTCGGCCTTGAGGTCGCGGGCATAGACCGGCGACTTGTCGCGGCGATAGGCGACGATGATGTCGCCGAGGCGCTTTTCGAGGTCCTTCAGGTCGGTCGACAGGCACAGGATGGCCATGACTTCCGAGGCGACGGTGATATCGAAACCGCCCTCGCGCGGGAATCCGTTGGCGACGCCGCCGAGCGAGCAGATGATTTCGCGCAGCGCGCGGTCGTTCATGTCCATGACGCGGCGCCAGACGACGCGGCGGGTGTCGATGCCGAGCTCATTGCCCCAGTAGATGTGGTTGTCGATCAGCGCCGAAAGCAGGTTGTGCGCCGTGGTGATGGCATGGAAGTCGCCGGTGAAGTGGAGGTTCATGTCCTCCATCGGCACGACTTGCGCATAGCCGCCGCCGGCGGCACCGCCCTTGACGCCGAAGTTCGGGCCCAGCGAGGCCTCGCGGATGCAGATGATCGCCTTCTTGCCGATGCGGTTCAGGCCGTCGCCGAGACCGACCGTGGTCGTGGTCTTGCCTTCGCCGGCCGGCGTCGGGTTGATGGCGGTGACGAGGATCAGCTTACCGTCCTTGTTGCCCTTCACCGATTTGATGAATTCAGCTGAGATCTTGGCCTTGTCGTGGCCATAGGGCAGCAAATGTTCGGTCGGGATACCGATCTTCTGGCCGATCTCCTGGATCTGCTTTTTCCTGGCGCCGCGCGCGATCTCGATGTCGGACTTCACTTCGGCCATGACGGCTTTCCTCTGGATTGGACGATGGAGGGGACGGGTTGATCTTACTCGCAGGCAGGTTGGACCCGGGCGCGGGCATGTTCTAACCCTGTCGCTGCCGCGGCGTCAACTTTCATGCAACTATGTTTCCTATAGAGAAAATTCCTCTGCGGACCGGCCGACCTGTCATCGGTTCTTCCTGGCTCCGTTGCCGCGCCGTATAGAAGCCAGAGGACACGCCGCGCCGCCGTCTCAAAACAGCCGCACAATGCACGGAATGCGACAGAGGCGACGGCGCAAATTCGCCATCGCCTGGGCCCTAATGGAACAGCGCTACTGCGTCAGAACGTTGCTGATTTCGACCATGTTGGAGCGCACCCGGAGCACATAGAAGCCCATCGTCGTCAGATGCGTCGGCAACAGCCAGCCATCCTCGCGGCCATTGGCGATGATGAAAGGCTGGATCTTCAGCGCCGAAACGAACTGCGAGTCCATTGTGTCCCACAGGTTCTGCAGATGCTTTTCCTTGATGACGTCCTCGAAGTCGGCCTGGGCGCCCTTCATCAGGCCGTAATAGCCATAGAGCTGGCCATAGGCGAACCAGTAGCGGTCGTCGGCGCGGAAGTCGAACCAGCCATTGTTGTGGTTCTCGGCGCGTTCCTTGAGGATCGCCGAGGTCGAGCCGATGTCGGACGAGATGCGGTCGATATACTGTTTCAGATTGTCGGCGCGGGCGTCGAATGTCGCCTGGCAGGTGGCAAGGCGGGCGTTGAAGGAACGCAGCATGCGCACGGCGTCGCGATAGTAGCTCGGTGTCGGCGTCTTGGGGCCGAACGGGTTCAGGCCGAAATACCAGGTCTCCTCGTCGAACTGCAGGTTGCCGCGGGCATTCTGCAGATCGCTGTCGATCTGCGAGGTGGTGCGGACTCGGCCGAGATTGTCAGCGAGTTCGGTCGCGGTGCGCCGCACCGCCTGGTTGATGCCGCGCTGGAAGGAGGCCTTGTTGTCCATCCACGGCGTGTTGTCCCAGTCGATGCCGAACAGGCCAAGCTTGTAGAGGATCATCGACGAGATCCAGGCATTCTGGTTGACGTTGAAGTCGGTCAGGTCGGCGGCGATCTGGGCAATGCCGGAGTTGCCGCAGGTCTTGGCGGTGTCGGTGCCGGCGCCGGCGGAGACCTGTTCGCCGGCGGAGACATTGCGCTTCTCGAACGTGTAGGTGTCGGGATAGTTCGGGTTGAAATTGTTCCACCATTGGGTGGCGTAGAAGAAATTGGCGTAGAGGCCGATCAGCACCAGCAGGGCAAGGCCGACCGCCGCCTTGAGGATCCAGCCGCGCTGCGTGTACCAGCGTCCGGCCCACAGGAAGGGCCACAGGATGACGCCGATCAAAAGGCCGATGCCGCGGCCAATCCACTGGAAAATGCGGGTGAAGAAATTCACGATCGGATCGAGCATGGCTGTGTCACCCCCTCAAAGCATGATGCCAAAAATTGCAGACTTTTTGGATAGCACCATGCGCTAAAAACAATAGGTTAGAACGAAATGACGGTTCATTTCGTTTTAAAGCGCGTCGCGTCGAAACGGATTCATGCGACGCGCTTTAGGTCTGTGGTTTATGCATGTCCTTCTCCCAAAACCGAGGTCACTTTTGGGCGACATGCATTAGTCAGTCAGGCCGTAGAGGCGTGTGCGAAACGCCACCTTGTCCTTCAAATATGTGGTTTTGAGAACGTCCACAACATGCGATCGCCACGCGTCGCTGAAGCCGCCATAGTCCTCATAAAAGCCGTCCTTGTTGAAGATGTAGCGCGAGACGAAGTCCGACGGTACGAAATCCGAGATCAGCCGGTTGGTCAGCCAGGCGTCGGGGTGGTCAGGCTTGGCGCGGATGACAAGGAAACGTTGCTGCGGGAAGACATCCTCGATCTTGAGGTGGCCGAGTTGGGCGATCTCGCGCTTGGCGGCGTTGAGGAACGGAAAATTGCCGTCTCTGGTGATCAGGTCGGCATGGCTCTGGATCCAGGTCTGCAGCCAGACCTTGTCGACATCGGTCAAATTGCGGTTCGGCTCGGCATCGCGGATCAGCGCGCGCACCACCATCTCGGCGCGGTGCTCGAGATAGCCCGAGGTCTCCACCCAGGAGGCACGCGGCAGCTCGATGCGGCCGGTGGTGGCGAGGAACTTGAACACCTTGTCGGCGTCGTTGATGGAGAGATAGCTGACCTGCCACGGCCGCGAGCGGCGGAAACCGGGGGCGGCCGGATCGCTGATCACCGTCGTTATATCCGGATCGACGAACACGTAGAGGCCGCCGAAGTGGCTGGTCCAGTAGGCGTTGTGGCGGAAGATGACCTGGTCGGGCACCAGCGCGTTCTCGCGGATGTCGCCGCAGATCTTGGCGAGCTCCACCATGCGGTTCAGCATGGCGCTGTCGCGCCAGGCATCTGGCTCCTGCTTCAGCCGGTCGACGAGCTTGCCGAGTTCGGCGGCCTTGCCCAGCACATCCTCAGCCGACAGCACCTTGAATTCGACCTGGCTGATCGACAGCAAATCCTCGATGTCGTTGACCTTGGGAATGGAATCCTCGATCTCGCCGTAGATGACGTCCTTGATCGTCAGCGCATCGATGGCGCGCCGGTTCCTGGACATGAACTCGAACATGAGTTGCGAGGTGTTGGAGAAGGCGGTGTGCACCACCGGCAGGTCGATCTGCGACGGCGTCAGGATGATGAAACGGCGGTTGACCTCATTGGGATCGAGATAGTCATAATCGTCGCATTCCTCGGCCACTTCGGGCGAGAAGCCGGTGCGGTCGATCTGGAAGCTCTTCAGTTTGGTCGGCTTCAAGCCGAATGCGGCCAGCGCCTTGTTGTAGCGCTGGATCAAATGCGGCTCGTCGACCGTCAGCAGCCGGCCATAGATCAGCTCGTTGTCGCGCAGGAGATCGGGTTTCTTGGCGGGTTTTGTGGTCAAGGTGCATCGCTCCCGAGGAGCGCGCCAGCACCCCCCTCTGGCCTGCCGGCAATCTCCCCCTCAAGGGGGGAGATTGGCAGCGTCGTCCATGCCGCTCTTCCAGATACGTTGAAGATTGGCGAAAGCGATGGTGAAAGTCGATCTCCCCCCTTGAGGGGGAGATGGCCGGCAGGCCAGAGGGGGGTAGGCGCGCACTCACGCATTCCACAGCCCCTTCTTCTTCATCTCCTCCATCTCGCGCGCGGCCCGCTCGCGCAGACGGGCGTCGCGCAGCAGTTTTTCCACCGCGGAGTCGTCGGACTTGTCGGAATAGCGGAACTCCGAGTCGGCGTAGCGGTTGATCTCCTGCATGACCATGTCCATCGAAAAGGGGCCGCGCAGTTCCTCGATCATCGCTTTCTTCTCGTCATAACCCTTGTGCATGAAGACTTCCGGCTTCTCGAACCAGTCGTCGGGAAGCTCGATGTCCATGGCGCGCATCTTGATGGCGTCGGTGACGTTCTTGATGGCGCGGCCGGTGAAGCGGGGTTCGGCATCCTTGATCAGGTGCAGATAGGTGCCGATGTCGGCCATCGTTTTCGGCGCGCCGTTCTCCTTCATGTAGCGCTCGTAGACCTTCATCAGCCCGTCTTCTTGCGGCCTCTCGTGCTCCTCATAGGCTTCGGTCACGGCGCGCTGGATTTCCTGCGCGGCGTAGAGATCGTGGTCGCCGAGCGGGATCTTGTGGTTTTTTCCCGCCAGCAGGACAAAAATGTCGATGTAGTCGTCGCGGCTCTGCGGCCCGTCGACCAGCCAGCGGGCGCCGGCGCGCTGGCGCAGCGCATCGTCGACATTTTCGGGGTAGTTGGAGAACATGCCGAACGAGCAATTGCCGCGCACCACGGTGGCGGCACCGGCGAAGGCGTCCATCAACACGCCGGTGATTTCCTGCTGGCCGGCCGAGGCGCGGTCGTCTGAGCGGCGCGCAGCCACCTGGTCGATGTCGTCGATGGTGCCGAATCCGATGACGCGCGGGTTCAGCACATTGTTGATGAACTGGCGGCAGTTCTGGCCTGATTTGCCCTGATAGGACGAGATCTGGTCGACGCCGAAATTCTCGTAGGCGAAGGGATAGCCGGCGACCTGGCAGTAGCCGTTGACGAGGCCGGCGATCATCTGGATCAGGGTCGTCTTGCCGGTGCCGGGGGCGCCGTCGCCGATGAAGGTGAACAGGAAGCCGCCGAGTTCGACGAACGGATTGAGTTCGCGCTCGAAGTCGTAGGCCATCAGCATCTTGGCGAGCTTGACCGACTGGTATTTGGCGATGTGATTGCCGACGACCTCTTCCGGCTTCTTGAATGTCATCACCAGCGGTTTTGAACGCTTGCCCGGCGCGACGTCGAAACCATCGAGGGTGAAATCGTCGGCATCGATACGGATATGGGCGTTCTCGAAGGGGCCGATGCCGTCGAAGCGGCCCTTGCGGGCCAGAAGCCCGTCGATGGCGACGCGGGCGAAGGCACGCGCCCTTGTCATCAGGTCGGCGTCGTTGGACGATCCCGAGATCGCTTTGTCGAGGCCGGCCAGGATAGACTTCACTGCATCCTGCGGCGTGTCGAACAGGAAGTCCGGTTCGGGACTGTCGTTGGGCGCCTCGCCGTCGCTGTCGATCAGCTGGAACAGGTAGGAGGCGAGGCTGAAGGCCGAAATGTAAGCCGAGGCCGACAGAAGCTTCTTGAAGGTAGACGCCTCGTCGCCTTCGAGCGGCGCGCGGGTGTTCTTGGCCTGCAGACTTTCAAGGTCCGAGCCCTCGGCAAAGACGTCCGATATTGCCAGCGCGATCGCCGTGCCGCGCCGGGCGCGAAACAGGAGCGTGTGCTGCGGGATGGTCAGCAGCTGATCATCGGGATGAACGGCGCCGACGGTCTTCGACAGCTCGACCTCGCGCGTGCGGCGCACCGAACCGACCGAGACGGTCGAGACGAAGCGGCGGTTGGTGCCGGCAAGTGCTGTGCCGGACTCGCGTGACGGGTCCTCCAGCACGACGACACGGGTGATGAAGCTCTGCGCGGTAGCGCGGTGCTTCTCGATGGCGGCTTCCGGGATGGTGGTCAGGCCGGTATCCATGAAGGGTGCTCCGTGGTGTGACGGTCAGACGTCTGAGATGACCTGTCCGTTGGACAGGATGTGAACCTTGTAGCCGGCAAAGACCTTTTGCGCCTCGCCGGCGGCGTAGAGCGCCTGATAGGCCTCGTGCGGGATCAGCGCGTGGTTTTCATAGCTCGACACGCCCTGGCGCGCGGCTTCCAGATCGTCGGTGTTGATGAAGAATTCCTGCGTCGTCTTCTCGCTGGAAAACAGGCCCTTGCGGCCGGGCTTTTCGGCCTTGGAATAGACCTCCTGGATGGTCCAGGTCAAAAGCCAGGCATTTTCGGGCTTGCGCACCTTGGCCAAAACCTCGGTCACCGTCGAATTGTTGTCGGTGATGCCAGCCGAATAGAACGGGCCGAGCACAACGCGGCGCAGCTGCTTGGGGTGCAGCGGCTCGAAATCCTTGTCGAGATTGACCGCGATGGTCGCCGGCGACAGCGTGTAGGCGGAGTTCTTCTCGGTGAAATCGTCGAAACGGTGGGCAAGCTCGGGATTGAGCAGGCCATCGATAGGCAGCGGAATATCGATCGTCTCGTTCAGCTTGCCGTTTCTGTCGACGAGCTGGCGGATCATCGTTTCGGACGAATCTTCCACCGTCACCATGTAGACCAGAGGCAGGTTGGCGCTGCCGTCGAACGTCGCCCAGTGGACGAGATAATAAGGCCGCCCCGTCTTCGGATTGACCGAGACCTTGGCCGTTTGCGCCAGGGTGAACGGGCCGAAAGTGTTCTCGCTTTTCACGTCCTCGAGATAAAGCCGCTCGGCCATCGACTTCTGCAGCGCCTCGGGGAATTCCTTGTGGCGCAGGATGAAGTCGGCCATTTCCTCGCGCAACTCGCCGGCGAGCGGGATGTTGGCAAGCCGCGCGTCGGCCTGGCGGCGGTCGTTTTCCAGTTCGAGCAGGTTCTGGAACACCGGAAATCCGCTTTCGGCGCGCGAAATACGGAACGTGTCCATGAAGCCCAGCCGGTTGCGCCAGCAGGAAAACGACTTGTCGAGCCGGGCGATATATTCGGCGACGATCTTGGCGACGATGCCATGCCGGTAAAGCGGCGAGCGATCGTCGCGCATGAACACTTCAAGGCCGCTCAGCGCGGCCGTGATGGCGGAGAAATATCGTGCAGCCGCTTCGTTTTCGGGGGTCATGCCTGTGCGCTCGCGGGCAGTCCTGTCACCCCTAAGACTGCACGTAGTTTGCCGAATTGTGCTTCTTCAGCACCTCGTCGAAGCGGCGGGCAAAGGCATCGTCGGCCAGCTTCTTGCGGCGCTGGATGTCTGCGGTGGCGACCATGTTCTTCTCGTGCATCTCGAGCAGGTCGCCGATGTGCTTTTGCGAAGCGGCACCGATGCCGGCCATGGTTTCCTCGGCGGTGTTGTCGACCTGGCTGCCCAGCGTGTTGATCTTGTGGGCGACGTCCTGTTGGGCGGCGGTCTTCAGCGAATCCTCCAGCGCCTTGTAGAGCACGATGCGCTGCTCGGTATCGATGGTCAGCTTGTTGATCAGCGTCGATTGCGCGGCTATCTGGTTGTTGAGCGAATCGACGAAGGTCTGGAACATTGAGGTGTAGCGCTCGAGCGTCTGGCTCTCGGCCAGCAGCTCCTGCTCCTTGGCCTGCTTTTCGTTGTATTCCGTCGCCAGCTTGGAGCGTTCGCCTTCGAGCTGCGTGCGATCCTTCTGGCTGGTCGAAGCGGCGATCTTGTTTTCGATGTCGAGCAGCATCGGGTTGAGCTCCTCGATGCGCTTCTGCACGGCTTCGAGGTTGGTCATGGTGGTCTTACGGCGCTCGATCACCTGCGACAGGCTGGTTTCCGAGGTCTTGTAGCGTTGGTCGAGGACCTCTTTCTGCGCCTTCAATATGCCGACGATGGTGTCGGATTTGACCAGCAGTTCCTGCAGATTGCCGGCCAGCGACATGTTGCGGACGCGGTCGGTGCGCATGCGCTGCTTGCTCTGGCTGGAGAAGATGCCGATGAATTTTTCCCAGCCGGTGTAGTTCTTCATGCTCTCGAACTCGGCGCCGAAGACGTTGGTGGCGTCCTCCAGTCCGATGATCAGGTCGGCAATGTTGCCTTCCATCACCTTCTGCTGCTTCAGCACATCCTCGATGCGGGCGTTCTCGAGGTCGAAATTGGCGTCGCCGATCTTCTTGTCTGATGTGGCGAGCGTATCAAGCATGGTGCCGGACTGCTCGATCTTGGAGCGCATGTCCTGCACGACCTGCTTGGTCTTGGCAATTTCGGCGTCGAAATTCTGCAATGTCGCCATTGGGGCCTCCCGCTTCGGCATGACGTCGCTGGTCGCGAACAGCGGCGAATATATGTGGGGCATCAGGGGATTGAAAGACGTGAAGATAAGGGCGGCGTGAAAACAAAAAAATTCGTCAGGATCTTGAAAGCCAGTGAAGGCGTGGGCTTAGCGTGATTAGCTTCCCGACCAGCCATAGTTCAGCTGTCATTGAACTTTCATGCGGCAAGGCGAAGGCGCACGGATGCCTTTGTATTGGGCAAACCACCGAAGCAATCGCGGCCGCGATATGCGAGGAGAAAGCCGGCTTTACAGAGCTGACGAACAGCGGATCAGGGCTTGGGATCGGCCTTCAGATAGGCAATGACGTTGGCGATGTCGTCGTCTTTGGCCAGGCCGGCAAACGCCATCTTGTTGCCGGGCACTTTCAGCTTGGGTGCTCTGAGATACTCGGCGAGATTGGCTTCATCCCAGACCAGGCCGGCGGCGCCGGCACTCTTCATCGCCTCGGAATAGCGGCCAAGAAAACTCTCCGCACTTCCGGCGGTGCGACCAACGACGCCCAACAGATGCGGACCGACCTTGTCGCGGTCGGTGGCTGGTTCATGGCAGGCCATGCACCGGTTGAAGGCCTTCTTGCCCAGGGCCGGGTCGCCGCCGGCATGGGCCACAAGCGAGCTGGCAAGGAGAAGGATGCTGGCGGACGAAGCGGCTCGAAACATGCTGCCCCCGGAGAGTTCTGGCTGGCGGCCTTATAGTACCGAGGCTTTAACAAACGCTGCATCGGCCAAGGTCAAGGCCGCCGGGGCCGTCAGCCCTTGATAAAACCGATGAAGTCGTCGGGTGCGGCGCGGCCCATTTCTTCTTCCCAATGACGGCGGCAGAGCGAGACATAGACGTCCTTGCCGATCGCCACCTGCTCGCCCTGGCGCGCCACTTTGCCATCGGGGCCGAGGCGCACGACCATCGTCGCCTTGCGGCCGCAGCGGCAGATGGTGCGCACTTCGCGCAAATCGTCGGCGATGGCCAGCAGCGCGCGCGAGCCGGAAAACAGCTTGCCCTGGAAATCGGTGCGCAGGCCGTAGCACATGACCGGAATGTTCAGGCGGTCGGCGATGCGGGCGAGCTGCCAGACCTGCTCCTCCTCGAGGAACTGCGCCTCGTCGACGAAGACGCAATGCACCGATGTATGCGCGTGGTGATCGGCGACGCGGGCGAACAGATCGTCACCGTCGCGGAACATCTCGGCTTCCGTCTCCAGGCCGATGCGCGACGAGATCAGGCCGGTGTCGCCCTTGCGGTAGTGGCCGGCGACGAACAGCATCGTGCCCATGCCGCGCTCGCGATAATTGTAAGAGGCCTGCAAGAGCATTGTCGTCTTGCCGGCGTTCATAGTCGCGTAGTGGAAGTAAAGCTTGGCCATGCCGCTCTTTTAAGCCGACTTGCCCTGATACGGGGAGGGGCGGTCGCCCGCATTCCCCTGAAAAAGCCGGCCCGTCTTCGAAAAAACCGTCAGGCATGGCAAAAGCGCCTGATGTGTCGCTGATTGGCCAGCCCGCGCCGTTGATCGTGATTGTCTTAATGCTTGAAACCACACCAGAATGGTGTTTGGCTGACGAAACAAGGCGGGCAGAGAAACCGTAACTACGCTTCGCCCAAGAATCACAATGGGAGACTGTCTATGTCGCGCATGAACTCTTTCGTCGCCGGCCTCGGCCTGGCGGCTTTTCTGTCCACGAGCGCTGCCTTCGCCGGCGATCCGGCGAGCTGCAAGGCGGTGCGCCTTTCTGATGTCGGCTGGACCGACATCCAGGCGACGACCGGCGTCGCATCGGTACTGCTCACCGCGCTCGGCTACGAACCGCAGACGATCCAGCTGTCGGTGCCGGTGACCATGGCGTCGCTGAAGAACAAGGATCTTGATGTCTTCCTCGGCAACTGGATGCCGTCGATGACCAACGACATCAAGGACTATACCGCCGATGGTTCGGTCGAGACCATCAGCGAAAACCTCAGTGGCGCCGGCTACGGTATCGTCGTGCCGACCTATGTCGCGGACGCCGGCGTCAAGACGCTGACCGACCTCGGCAAGTTCAAGGACAAGTTCGACGGCAAGATCTACGGCATCGAGGCCGGCAATGATGGTAACCGCATCATCCTCGACATGATCAAGAACCCGAAGGACAATCTCGAAGGCTTCGAGCTGGTCGAATCCTCGGAGGCTGGCATGCTCACGCAGGCCGAGCAGTCGATCAAGAGCAATGAGTGGATCGCGTTCCTCGGCTGGACGCCGCATCCGGTGATGGGTGCCATGAAGATCACCTATCTCGATGGCATGGGCGACAGCGGCTTTGGCGCAGCCACCGTGCATACCAATGTGCGCAAGGGTTACACCACCGAGTGCCCGAATGCCGGCAAATTCATCGCCAACCTGAAGTTCAATCTCGACATGGAAGGCGAGATAATGGACGCGATCCTCAAGGGCGCCGATGCCAATACGGCTGCGACCGACTGGCTCAAGAAGCATCCGGACGCGGTTGCTCCATGGATTGCCGGCGTGACCACTTTCGATGGCGGCGACGCGGCTGCAGCCGTGAAGACTGCGCTCGGAAGCTGAGCAGGTCTTGCGTTCGGCGTGACCGATCAAGAAGGGCAGTCACTGTAGAAAGGGCTGCCCTTTTTCATATCCTGTGACAAGATGACCGTCCGGCAAGGACGGCGACTGTCAAAGAGGGGCAAGATGGATCCGATTTCAAAATTCTTTGTCAGTTATAAGATCCCCATAGGCGAATGGGGCAAAGCGTTCTTCACCTTCCTTACCGACAATTTCAACACCTTCTTCCGCGGTCTCTCCGGCGGTTTGAATTTCCTGCTCGACGGAGTGGTCGACACGCTGCTGCTGGTACCGCCGGTCCTTCTCATCGCGCTGATTGCACTGCTTGCCTATTATCTGCAGCGATCGAGAGGCTTGGCCGTGGCTGTCTTTCTCGGGTTGCTGTTCATCCTTAACCAGAACCTCTGGAAGCAGACGGTAGAGACGCTGGTGCTGGTGGTTGCCGCCGCCGCCGCCTCGATGGCCATCGGTGTGCCACTCGGTATCTGGGCGGCGCACAAGCCGAAGGTCTATCGCGTCATGCTGCCGGTGCTCGATTTGATGCAGACGCTGCCGACCTTCGTCTACCTGATCCCGGTGCTGACGCTGTTCGGCCTCGGCAATGCGCCCGGCCTCATCGTCACCATCATCTTCGTCATCCCGACCGCGGTTCGTCTCACGCATCTCGGCGTCGTCTCGGTGCCGAAGTCGATCGTCGAGGCCGGCGAGGCGTTCGGCGCCACCAAGAGCCAGTTGCTGTGGAAGGTGGAGCTGCCCTCGGCGCTGCCCACCATCATGGCCGGTCTGACGCAGTGCATCATGCTGTCGCTGTCGATGGTGGTGTTTGCCGCACTGATCGGCGCCGGCGGCCTCGGCACCGAAATCAACCGGGCGCTGGGTTCGCGCAAGATCGACCTCGGGCTTGAGGCGGGCCTCGCCATCGTCGTCTTGGCCATCGTGCTCGACCGGATGACCCGCATCGCCGTTGGAGGCAAGAAATGACCGTCGCCGTCGATTTCCGGAACGTCGATATCGTCTTCGGCGCCGACCAGGCCGGATCGCTGAAGATGATCGACGCCGGAGCCAGCCGCGCCGAGATCCTCGACAAGACCGGCAATGTACTGGGTTGCGCCGGCGCCAGCCTGACCGTGAACGAGGGCGAAATCTCCGTGCTGATGGGTCTCTCCGGTTCGGGCAAGTCGACATTGCTGCGGGCGGTCAACCGGCTCAACGTGGTGTCGCGCGGCCAGGTGCTGGTCAAGGATGGCGACAAAACCGTCGACGTCGTCACCTGCGACGAGGCGACCCTGCGGCGCCTGCGCCAGAAACAGGTGGCGATGGTGTTCCAGCAGTTCGGCCTTTTGCCCTGGCGTACGGTGGAGGAGAATGTCGGTCTCGGCCTCGAACTCGCCGGCGTACCGGAAGCCGAGCGCAAGGAGCGCGTGCAACGCCAGCTCAAGCTGGTCAATCTCGACCAGTGGTCGAAGAAATACGCGCATGAGCTGTCGGGCGGCATGCAGCAGCGCGTCGGCCTGGCGCGGGCCTTCGCCACCGAGGCGCCGATCCTGCTGATGGACGAGCCGTTCTCGGCGCTCGACCCGCTGATCCGCACCAAGCTGCAGGACGAATTGCTGCAACTGCAGGCCGAGTTGAAGAAGACCATCATCTTCGTCAGCCACGACCTCGAGGAGGCGCTGAAGATTGGCTCCCACATCACCATCATGGAGGGTGGGCGCATCGTGCAAACCGGCGCGCCGGAGGACATCGTGCTGCGGCCCGCCAACGACTATGTCCGCGACTTCATCGCTAATGTGAACCCGCTGTCGGTGCTGACCGCCTGGAACGTGATGCGCGACCGCCGCGATCTGGAGCATGGCGACAATGGCTGGGTGTGGCTCGACCGCCGCAAGACGACGCGCTTCAAGATCGATGATCACGGGCTGGTGGCGGCGGCCGAGCGCGACGGCAAGCCGGCGGTGTGGGTGTCGTGCGCCGACGTCGAAGGCCAGCCCGAGGAAGTAGCGCAGGTGTTCTGGGCCAATCCGGGCACCTCGCTGAAAACCGTCATGCTGGCCATGCACCGCTCGCAGACAGCACCCGTGGCGCTGTTCGACGACCAGTCGCGCTTCGTCGGCGCCATCGGCATCCGCGATGTGCTGAGCGCGGTGCTGCGGCGGTAACGCCAAATTCGTGAACGCCGCCGCGGGCAGCGGAGGCTGCTTGAATGCTTTTTAAGCCGCCAGCGGCAGGCGCAGTTGGGTCAGCAGGCCACCGCCCGGGTTGTTGGACAGTCGGATCTCGCCACCTGCGGCGCGCGCGATGTTGCGGGCAATGGTCAGGCCGAGGCCCAGACCGCCGGTCTGGCGGTTGCGCGATTGTTCGAGGCGCACGAACGAGCCGAACACGGCGTCGATCTGGGCCTGCGGTATCCCAGGCCCTTCATCGCGGATGGTGAGCAGGATCATGTCTTCCGACCGGCGCAGCGAAAGATGCGCCTTCTTGCCGTAGGTGACCGCGTTCTGCACCAGATTGGTGACGCAGCGCTTGAGCGCGACCGGCCGCGCCATGCAGATCAGCCCGCGCGAACGGGTCTCGTCGTCGAACGACACGTCGTCATAGCCGTCGGCGATCGATTCCACGAGCGACCAGAAATCGATGCGTTCGTTCTTCTCCTCCGTTACCTCGAAGGTGGCGAAGTCGATCACCGAGCTGGCGATGCTCTCGACATCGGCGAGGTCGTGCGCCAGCGCCTCGCGAACCGCCGATTTGCGCAACAGCTCCAGGCGCAGGCGCATCCTGGTCATCGGCGTGCGCAGATCATGCGCCAGTGCCGCCGCCAGATGTTCGCGGTCCTCGACATATTCGCGCAACCTTGCCTGCATGGCATTGATCGCCTTGGCGGCGGCTCGCACTTCGCGGCTGCCGCTCTCGGCGATCGGCGGGCTCTTCAGATCCTTGCCGATCCGGTTCACGGCGGTCTCCATCATCCGGTAGGGCGCCGTCAGCCGGCGCAGCGACCAGATCGACATGATCACCACCAGCCCTGCGATCAGCGAATAAAGCGGCAGGCTGTCGAAGCTCAGGATCGGGCCGACGGGCGTGATCGGTTCGGTGAAGTTCAGCCATTGGCCGTCGGCGAAGCGCAGCGAGGCCGTCAGCTTGTCGCTCTGGGCAAAGTCGGCGGCCAATACCAGAAGGTCGCGCTCCACCTGGCCGATGTCGGCCCCCGGCGTCGTGCCGTCCGCGTCGTCGGCCTCGCGCGTCGCCGGATCGCGGCGTACGCGTGCATCGGTGATGCCGAATTTCGACAGCCGGCCGACGAGGATGTCTTCGAGTTCGGCCAGTTCGTCGTCGCCGGCGATCGACGAAGTGACCGCCGGCGTGTCCGAAACGGTGAGCGCGTAGGTGGAGTTGAAGAGGCCGGTCGCCGTCGCCTTGCGCTCGTCCGGACTGGCGTCATGCATGAGCTGAACCAGCGAGAAGGCACGGTCGTTGAGCCGGTAGAGGTCGACGACGTCGTTGGCGGCGGCGCGGTCGCGCGATACGATGTAAAGGGTCGCGACCTGGCTGATCAGCAGGCCGGCAATGACGATCAGCAGCACCCAGACAGGCAAGGTCTGCGGCAGGAAACGTCTCATTCGGAGGTCGTCTCGGGCAGGAACTGGTAGCCGCCGCTGCGCACGGTCAGGATCAGCTTGGGCGTCTTGGGGTCGTCTTCCATCTTGCGCCGCAGCCGGCTGACCAGGATGTCGATGCTGCGGTCGAAGGAATAGTCGCTGTCGCCGCCGGACAGCTCGATGAGCTGGTCGCGGGTCAGCACGCGCTGCGCGCTCTTGACGAAGGTCTGCAGCAGGTTGAATTCGGCCATGGTCAGTTCGACCCTGACATCGTCGGGTGCGATCAGCCGGCGCCGAGCACAATCCATCGTCCAGCCGGCGAAGCGGTAGATCTGCTTGGTTGTGGCGCGCTTCGGCTCGGCGGCGCCATTGCGCCTGAGCACGGCGCGGATACGCGCCAAAAGCTCGCGCGGGTCGAAGGGTTTGGGCACATAGTCGTCGGCGCCCATTTCCAGGCCGACGACGCGGTCGGTCGTCTCGGTGACGGCGGTCAGCATGATGATCGGCGTCGAATACTGGGCGCGCAGGTCGCGGCACAGCTCCAGCCCGCTTTTGCCGGGCAGCATCACGTCGAGGACGATGAGGTCCACCTGGACGCGCCGCAGGATGGTCTCCATCTCGATGCCGTCGGCGGCAACCGAGGTGTGCAGGCCCCGCTTCTGGAAGAATTCCTGCAGCAGGTCGCGGATACCCTTGTCGTCGTCGACGATCAGTATGTGTGCGTCGGATTTCACAGCAGCCCTGTCATTGTTGCCAAGCCCTTCTGTCTTTGATTGCCAAGCCCTTCTGTCGCAACCCACACGATAGAATTCAGGCCATATGTTGGCCAGTGGCTATGACGGGTTCACACCGGCTTTCTCAGACACAATCCAGAAACAAAATTCTACAGTTCAGAAAAACTCCTGAAAAATTTCAAGGGCATAACTGATCTCGTGGCGGTCAGGTCATCGGCTGCGACGCTAGTCTCCGGGTTTACGGGTAAACCAATGCCAAGATTGTCGATCAGTTTGTTGGGTGCGTTGCTGGGCTTCTGCCTGGTCACTGCCGCTGTCGGACAATCGGACGCAAAGGTGACGCTCACAACCCGGAGCGAACGGTGCGCCAATCTTAGCCACCAATTTGATGAAGCCCTCGAAACCCATGCCACGGCAACGCAGGTCACCGCGGCAAAGGCTCTTCAGAGAAAGGGCAACCGGTACTGCGCCGCCAAGAAACAGGCGCAGGGCATCCGGATGCTCGCCAGTGCTTTGAAGCTGCTTGGAGTGACGCCGAACGACCCGGTTCAGTAACACTCCGAACTTGACCCGCATAAAAAGGAAACGAAGCCATGAAAAAGTCCATCCTCTCCGCAACCGGTCTCGCCGTCGCTCTCGCCTTCGCGATGCCGGCTCTCGGCAACGCCGCCGCCACCACGACCGCTGCTCCGGCTGCTTCGACGACCACCGCTCCGGCTACTGCCGCTCCTGCCAAGGCTGCTCCGAAGAAGGTCGTGAAGAAGACCGTCAAGAAGCACAAGAAGGCTGCGGAGAAGGCCGTCAAGAAGGACGCCCCGAAGACGTAATCAGGTCCGGCATAAAATGCCAGCCTGTTGACCAAGGCCGCTCCAGCTGGTTTCGGCTGGAGCGGCCTTCTTCCTGTCCGAACGCTGAAGGCCTGACGTTGGCGATGAAGCGGGTCGATGGGTTCAACTGATCTTTGGCGAAGTCTGGCACCGGCAGCTTCCGCCTCGACTGACACTTAACCCGTTTGCAACGCCGGCCGTGTAGGACAATCCGCATGAAGAAGCGGCTTTCGTCCATTGTGCGCTCGATGGTGATCGGCGGCCTGGTTGCCACCGGCGTCGCCAGGGTGCTGATCCTGTTCACCGCCAGCCCGGTGCCCGATCCGGCCAGCGGACGCACCGAGCCTTCGTTGTTCGCGCCGGCGATTTCCACCAACTGGGACTACATCACGCCGGCACAGACCTGGCTGCTGGTCGTGCTGACAGGCGCGACGCTGATCTGCGTCGCCGCGTGGCCGATCACGGCGTGGATGGAACGCCGGGCGGATGCCGGTGGAAACCGCTTTCGCCCCGATATACCGTCCGCCACGACCGCGCGGCAGATTCCCAGCCGTCGCATGTTCGGCCGCCAGGACCGTTGAACGGCAACCGACATTTTCCCACATAGGTGTGAATAGCCGCGCCCGGCTTGCGGCGTTGATCAAAATAGACGGCTGCTTTCGCTGGTGCCAGAATGGCGAAGGTCGCTTACGCAAATGGTCGGTTCTGATGCCTGAAATCACCACAAAACCGCGCGTCCAGGTCAAGCCGCAGGTCGAACGGCCAAAGCTCTACAAGGTCATCCTCATCAATGACGATTTCACGCCGCGCGAATTCGTGGTGACGGTGCTGAAGGGCGAGTTCAAGCTCAGCGAAGACCAGGCGCACCGGGTGATGATCACCGCGCATCGGCGTGGCGTCTGCGTCGTCGCCGTGTTCACCAGGGATGTCGCCGAGACCAAGGCGACGCGTGCCACCGATGCCGGCAAGGCCAAGGGCTATCCGCTGATGTTCACGACGGAGCCGGAAGAGTAGCCCTACCGTCCTTCGCGGTACCACATCGAACCCATTGCCAAAAGCAGCAGGCCGAGGCCGAGGAAGCCGCCGAACAGCGGCACGCGCGAGACGGCCTTGAGCACGCTGTCGTCCGTGGTGCGCAGTCCGATCCAGTCGTTGCCGGACGCGGCACCAGCCGAGCGCACCGGCACGATGGAGGGCAGCGTCACGTCGTTGCCAAGGGCTGTGGACGACGCCAGCCGGCGCACGCTGCCGCCGGTTGCTTCCGCCGGCGCCTTCAGCCGGTTTTCGGTGGAAATAACGTCGGCGAATTCCGGTGCGTTGACCGGCCCGACATGGGCGAGCGCGGTGAGGTCGCCATTGGCGACCTGATAGAGGCCGATCTCGCTGGTCTCGACGCTGCCGAGGAAGACGCCGGGCTCGGATTTCTCGAGCTTGACGGTCAAGGTCTTGCCGGACGGGGTGATGATCTGCGCGGGGCCGGGATCGTCGGCCATCGTCTGGCGGCGGATTTCCAGCACCATGCCGCGGCCGTCGGCGGTCAGCCGCTCTTCCTCGAGCTCAGGCTCCTTCATCAGCCAGTGGGCGATGCGCCGGTAGAGCTGGACATGCGGGCCGCCGCCCTCGAAGCCGCGCGCCCACAGCCAGCCCTGATCGGACAGCAGCATGCCGACGCGGCCTTCGCCCTTGCGGTCGAGCAACAGCAGCGGCCGGTTGTCGGCGCCCTTCATCACCACTGCGCCTTCGGGATTCTGCACGCCGATGGTGCGGAACCAGCGGCTCCAGTGCGGCGGCTCGGTGGCAGAGCCATCCAGCCCACGCGTCACCGGGTGGCGCTGGCCGAGTTCGGTGAGGCGCGGATAGAAGGCCTTGTCGACCACCTCGCCGGTCGGCATCGCCGGCAGGGCGGACATCAGCGGCGTGCGCGCGATCGAGCTTTCGCCGGCATATTCGGGGCCGGCCGCGATCAGCAGCGCGCCGCCCTTTTCGACATATTCGGAGATGTAGTCGTAATAGAGGATCGGCAGCACGTCGCGGTGCTGGTAGCGGTCGAAAATGATGAGGTCGAAATCCTTGATCTTCTCGACGAACAGTTCGCGGGTCGGGAAGGCGATCAGCGACAATTCGTTGATCGGCGTGCCGTCCTGCTTTTCCGGCGGCCGCAGGATGGTGAAATGGACGAGATCGACCGAAGCGTCGGATTTCAGCAGGTTGCGCCAGGTGCGTTCGCCGGCATGCGGCTCGCCGGAGACGAGCAGCACGCGCAAGTTCTCGCGAATGCCGTCTATGAGCGCGATGGCGCGGTTGTTGGTGTCGGTCAGTTCGCCCGGTTCGCGGTCGATGGCGAGTTCGACGATGTTGCGCCCGGCACCCGGAATGGTCACCTGCAGCGGCATCGCCTGGCCAACGGTGGCGTGCTCGACCGCGACCTGTTCGCCATTGACCGAGACGCGCACATCGACCGGGCCGGTCTCGTTTTCGGTCGAGATGACGCGGTAGGTCATGTCGAGCGGCTTGCCGACAAGGCCGAAGCGCGGCGCGTTCTCGAAACGTATGCGGCGATCCTTTTCGTGGTCGTTGCCGGTGATCAAAGCATGCAGTGGGGCGTTGAAATCGGGCGCACCGGGGGGCGCGTCATGGACCTCGCCATCGGTGATCATGATGGCGCCGCCGATGCGTGACGGCGGCACGTCGCGGAAGGCGCCTTCAAGCGCGCCGAACAGCCGTGTCTCGGTGCGCTCTTCGGCGGCCTCGGATTTCCCGGCCTCGACGACGCGCACGTCGAACTGCTTGAATCGGCCAAGCCGCTGCTGCAGCCCGGCCAGCGCTTCGTCGGTCTGTTTGGTGCGGTCGCCGATATCCTGGCTCTGGCTGCGGTCGACAATGAGAGCAACGACGCTTTTCAGCGGCTCACGCTCCTCGTTGAGGAACACCGGGTTGAACAAAGCGGCGGCGAGCGCCAGAAGGGCGATGAAGCGGAAAACCGAACCGCGCTGGCGAAACCACAGGCCGACCAGCGCAAGCAGCGCCAGCGGCACCAGCGCCAAGGCCAGCAGTGGCCAGGAGATCAGCGGTTCGAAGGAGATCGACCAGTTCATTCCTTACCCTCCCATTTGGGAGGGTCGATCCGCGGAGGTGCAATAAAAGACATCATCTTACTGCCCCAGCCGTTCGAGCAGTATGGGCACGTGCACCTGGTCGGATTTGTAATTGCCGGTCAGCATGTACATCATGATGTTGACGCCGGCGCGCAGCGCGTAGATGCGCTGCATCGGGTCTGCCGGCACGGTCGGAAGCAGCGCATCGCCGTTCTCGTCGACCGCCCAGGCGCCAGCGAAATCATTGGCGGTGATCATGATCGGCGAGACGCCGTCGCCGGTGCGCACCGGCCGGTTCTCGGCATTGCTGGCGTCGAGCGACGCCTCGACCCACAGTGGGCTGCCGGCGAAGCGGCCGGGGAATTCGGGCAGGATGAAGAAGGATTTGGTCAGCACGTGGTCGGAGGGCACCGGCTCCAGCGGCGGCACGTTGAGGTTGCCCAGGATGTCGCGCAGCCGCTCCGTCGCCGGACTGGTCGAATCGGCGCCGATACCGTTGGCGAACTGGTCGCGGGTGTCGAACAGCACCGTGCCGCCCTGCTGCATATAGGCGTCGATGCGGGCGATGGCGGCCTGGCTCGGCATCGGGGCGGCCGGATCGATCGGCCAATAGATCAAGGGATAGAACGACAGCTCGTCCTTCGAAATGTCGACGCCGGCCGGCGCGCCCGGTTCTAGTGCCGTCTTTTCGACCAGGAAGCGGGTCAGGCCCTCGAGCCCGGCGCGGCTGATCGAATCGTCGCCCGGCACGCCGGTCAGCACATAGGCGATGCGGGTCTTCGAAATCGCCTCTATTGCCACCTCGTCACCCGGCTTGGCGTCGTCGGCGCGGGCAAGGTCGGCATGACCGAACAGGCTACCCAGCGCAATAAGGACCGCGGCGGTGGTTGCCACGGCACCGGCGCGACGCGGCCGGCGTGAAAACAGGCCGCCCATCCAGAACACCGCCAGCGTATCAAGCAGCATCAGCACCAGGGCGGCCGCGACCAGCGCGCCTTTCAAATTGCGCGATTCGTCAAAGGCATACTGGATCGAGGTGATGGGAACAGTGATTTGCGGGCGCGCCAGCGGAGCCAGCGTGCTGTCGGCTTCAAGCAAATTATGGGCAAATACACCTGTCTCGGAACCATAGAGACCGGGCGGGTTTTCAAAAGTCACCGGCAGCGCGCCGGCGCCCGGTACAAGCGGCCGCGCGTCCGGCGTCGGCGGCACCAGCGAGCCGTCGGCTGCAATCATGCGATAGGGCGCCAGCGACGCCGCGGCGGCTTCGGCATTGGCGATGGCCGCGCCCTGGTTGCGCGACAGCTGCACGATGCGGCGCAGCATCTCGACGAAGCTGCCAGAGATCGGCAGGTTCGACCAGGTTGCCTCAGGGGTGACGTGGAACAGCACCAGCGTGCCCTTGCCTTTCTTCAGTCCGGTGACCAGCGGCGTGCCGTCGGCAAGGGCCGCCCAGGTGCGCTCGACGATATCGGGTGTCGGCTCGGCCAGCACCTGCCTGCTGACGGTGACCTCGGTCGGGGGCGCCAGATCGGCGAACGGGCCGGCCTTGGGGAATTCGGTGACAGGCTGCGGCGACGTCCATGACAACGCGCCGCCGAGCGAACGCTCGCCGGTGCGAAGGCGGACCGGCAGCAGATCGTCGTCATCGCCCGCAGTAGCCAGCCGCGAACCGGCGAAACGTACCAGCGTGCCGCCATTGTCGACCCAATCGACGAGCCTCTGCCGGACCTGTCCGGGAATGGTGCCGATATCGGCCATGACGATCATCGCGGGCTTCTGGTCGAGGATCTGCGGGATGGCGTCGGCGAGGTCGGCGCTGGAGGGTTCGACCAGATCGGCGAAGGGCTGCAGCGCCCGCCTGATGTAGTAGAGCGGCGACAACAGCGGCTGCGCCTGGTCGGCCTCCGCCTGCGACAGCAGCCCGACGCGGCGGCGCTTGGAGCTTTCGTCGAGCACGCGGACCGCACCGGCCTGGCGCTCGCCGTCGAGCGCGATCGAAGCGAAGTCGTTGCGCAGCTCGAACGGCACCGCCATGGTGCCGATGGCGGTGGTTTCGCCAGGCGAAAAGGTCAGCGTCGCATCGGCGATGCGGCGGCCCTTGTCATCGAAGGCGCCGGCGGTGACCTGAGCCGGGGCAGGGTCGCCCGGCGCGCGGATGGCGGTCAGTGCAAAGCCGTCGACCTGGTTGTCGGCGGCGGTCAGGCCGGTCAGCGACAGCCTGTCGGAACTTGCCCAGACGACACGCGCAGCATTTTTCGACAAAAGTGTGTTGAAGGCGGCTTCATCGCCTTTTGCCGCCAGGCCGTCGGCAAGCACGGCGACACTGGCCCCGGGCAGGGTCTCCAGCACGCCGGCGACGCGGGCATAGACGGCGGGCCGGTCGGTCGGGATCGGCCGCGGCTTGGCGGCGCGCAGCCGGTCAAGGGCGGTGGCGGCATCGAACGGGCCGATCTCGGCATTAGCCTTTTCGGCGGTGAAGGCGATGACGACCGGCACGCCGTTGGAGCCGGCGTCGTTGATCAGCCGCTCGGCGGTGGCGACGCGTTTGCCCCAGTCGGCGGCACTTGCCCAGTCATTGTCGATGACCAGGGCAAGCGCTGCACCCTCGGCCGGCAGCTTTTCGCGCGGATTGAAGACCGGGTCGGCCAATGCGGCGACGATGAGGGCCGCCATCAAGAGCCTGAGCAGCGTCAGCCACCACGGACTCTGCTGCGGCGTCTCCTCGCGCTTCAGCACGCGGGCCAGGATCTTCAGCGGCGGGAAGATTTCGGTCTGCGGCTTGGGCGGCGTCAGCCTGAGCAGCCACCAGATCACCGGCAGTGCCAGGAGGCCCCACAGCACCATGGGGGCGCCAAAGGAAAGCGGCAGCCAACTCATGCGACAGCCTTTCCTGGCCGATCGCCACCGGCGATCGTGCCGGCACGACCGTCAGCGGTCGGCCTGACCGAGGGGCCATCAGTGGTCATCGCCATGTGCAGCCGCACCAGCGCGTCGGAGGCAAGCCGATCGGTGTGGTTGACGGTAAAGCTCCAGCCAAGCCGCTTGCACCAGGCCGCCAGTTCGTGGCGGCGGGCGGTGTAGAGCAGGCGATACTCATCTCCGAGCATTTCGGCGCGGCCGGCGGTCAGCTTGTCGCCGGTCTCGGGATCGGTGAACTCGGTTCGGCCGGCATAGGGGAAGGTCTCCTCGGCCGGGTCCGCGACCTCGATCAGGTGGGCACGTACGCCGTGGCGGGCCAGCACGTCGAGCCAGGCCATCGTCTCTTCGACAGGATCGAGGAAATCGCTGACGATGACGATGTCGCAGAAGCGCCTGATGTCGGACAAATCGGGTTTTGCCGGCAAATCGCCGGCATGCATCAACTGGGCGGCGATGCGTTCAGCGCCGTTGCGGGCGGTGAACGGGTCGGTGAGGCCCGGCCAGGCGATGCGCTCGCCGCTGCGCGACAACAGCTCGGCCATGGCCAGCGCCAGCACCAGCGCGCGCGATTGCTTGGAAACGCTGGCGCCGGTCGATTTATAGAGCATCGACGGCGAGGGGTCGGCCCACAGCCAGACGGTATGGGCGGCTTCCCATTCGCGGTCGCGTACATAGGTGTGGTCGTCGCGGGCCGAGCGGCGCCAGTCGATGCGCGAGGAATCACCCTCGACATAGGGCCGGAACTGCCAGAAATTCTCACCGATGCCGCGCTTACGGCGGCCATGCCAGCCGGCGATCACGGTGTTGACGATGCGGCGCGCCTCGACCAGCAGGTCTGGCACAAGCGAGGCCCGCAACCGGCCACGGGCGAGCGCGTCGCGCGTCGCTGCCGGAGCCTGGACCTCGCCGATGCGCGGCATCAAATCCCTTTCACGAGTTTCGCCACCACGTCACGCACGCTGGTGCCTTCGGCGCGGGCGGCGAAGGTCAGCGCCATGCGATGCTGCAGCACCGGCTCGGCCAGCGCACGCACGTCGTCGACCGAGGGCGCCAGCCGTCCGTCGTAAAGCGCGCGCGCCCTTGTGCACAGCATCAGCGCCTGGCTGGCGCGCGGGCCGGGCCCCCACGCGACGTTCTTATCGGTTTCGGCGTTGCCTTGGCCGGGACGCGCCGAGCGCACCAGCGTCAGGATCGCCTCGACGACGCTTTCAGGCACCGGCATGCGGCGGATCAGCGTCTGGATCTCCTTCAGCCGCACCGGCTGCAGGACGTTCTGCGCTTTCGCGTCCTCGATGCCCGTGGTTTCCAGAAGGATGCGGCGCTCTGCCTCGATTTCGGGATAGAGGATATCCACCTGCATCAGGAAGCGGTCAAGCTGGGCCTCGGGCAACGGATAGGTGCCTTCCTGCTCCAGCGGGTTCTGCGTTGCCAGCACGTGGAAGGGGGCCGGCAGGTCATGGCGGGCGCCGGCAATGGTGACGTGGTATTCCTGCATGGCCTGCAGCAGCGCCGACTGGGTGCGCGGCGAGGCGCGGTTGATCTCGTCGGCCATCAGCAACTGGGCGAAGATCGGCCCGGAAATGAAGCGGAAGGAGCGTTTGCCGGTCTCGTCCTGCTCCATCACTTCGGAGCCGAGGATATCGGACGGCATCAGGTCCGGCGTGAACTGGATGCGACGCGAATCGAGGCCGAGCACGATGCCAAGTGTTTCGACCAGCTTGGTCTTGGCGAGGCCCGGCACGCCGACCAGAAGCGCATGTCCACCGGCCAGCAGCGCCACCAACGTACGCTCGACGACGCTTTCCTGTCCGAAGATGACCCGGCCGACCCCGTCGCGGATACGGGAGATGTCGGCAAGCGCCTTTTCGGCCTCGGCGATCATGTCCTTTTCGCTGATCGGGCTTTCCTTGACCATCACGCTCATGCCGCATCGATCCTTGTGGTTGGAATACCATGGCTGGAACAACGGCTGCACCATACCATAAGTTGCCGCGATTCGGCCTCGCGTGGCGCCTATGTCGAAACTTAAATCACAGACTTAGGCTGACAAGCGGAACAACAGTGACTATTTCGTGACCATGACGGGACCCTTGGGACATCGTGAAGAAAGCCTGACTGGTGCCACCGAGGCGCGTGGTCTCGAGGCGCTCATCTCGCGCGCCGCCCGTGCCGGCAAGGGCGCGGCACCCGTCGAACGCTGGAATCCCGACTTCTGCGGCGATCTGGACATGGAGATCAAGTCCGACGGCACCTGGTTCTATCTGGGCACGCCGATCGGGCGCATGCCGCTGGTGCAGCTGTTTTCCTCGGTGCTGCGCAAGGACGCCGATGGCAGGACCTATCTGGTGACACCCGTGGAAAAGGTCGGCATCCGCGTCGCCGATGCGCCGTTCATCGCCGTCGAGATGGACGTTTCGGGTAGCGGCGAAGCGCAGACTATCACCTTCCGCACCAATGTCGGCGATGTCGTCGAGGCCGGGCCGGAGCGCCCGCTGCGCTTTGTCGACGAGAACGAGACCGGCGGGCTGAAGCCCTATGTGCTGGTGCGCGGCCGTCTGGAGGCGCTGGTGGCGCGGCCGGTGATGTATGAACTGGTCGGGCATGGCGAGGAGATCGAGATCGGCGGCAAGACGATGTTCGCGGTGCGCTCCAAGGGAGCCGTGTTCCCGATCATGCCGGCGGACCAGTTGAAGCGGCTGAGTGTGTGATGGACCAGGTGACGCCGGCGCCGTTTTCATCCGCGGATTTTCGCGCGCGCTTTGCCGTGCAGCCCGATGCGCATGCCGGCGACGATTATGGCGATCATCGCTTTAACCCCGGCCATCCGCGCCTCAATCAGGGCATGGCGCTGCGCAATGCCGCGGTGCTGATCCCAGTGGTCGATCATGAGGGCGATGCGACGGTTCTCCTGACCAAACGGGCCGAAAAGCTGCGCAGCCATTCGGGGCAGGTGGCCTTTCCGGGCGGCACCATAGACCCGACCGATGCCAGTCCGGAGGCGGCGGCGCTGCGCGAGACCTTCGAGGAGATCGGGCTTGGCCGAGACCGCATCGAGATCATCGGCCGCATGCCCGACTATGTGGCCGGCAGCGGCTACCGCATCGCGCCGGTGCTGGGCATCGTGCTGCCCGGTTTCCAACTGACGCTCAACGCCGACGAGGTCGATGCCGCTTTCGAAGTGCCGCTGCGCTTCCTGTTGGACCCGACCAACCACAAGCGCGACAGCCGTATGTGGAACGATCTCGAATGGTTCTTCTACGACATGCCTTACGGCGAACGGCGCATCTGGGGCGTCACCGCCGGCATCATCCGTACCCTCTATGAAAGGCTTTATGCGTGAGTGTCTCGATCGCGGACAGGGCCGACTGGCTCGGCGACAAGCATCTGCAGCGCCTGCTGTTCGCACTGGCCGAAGACGGTGAAGAGGCGCGAGTCGCAGGCGGCGCGGTGCGCAACACGCTGATGGGCCAGCCGGTCGCCGACATCGACATCGCCACCACCTGCCTGCCGGAGGAAACCCTCCGCCGCGCCGAAGCGGAAGGGTTCAAGGCGGTGCCAACCGGCATCGAGCATGGGACAATCACCGTGGTTGCCGGCGGAAAACCTTATGAAATCACCACCTTGCGCGCTGATATCGAGACCGACGGGCGGCGCGCGAAAGTGTCGTTCGGGCGCGACTGGAAGCTCGATGCCGAGCGGCGCGACTTCACCATCAACGCGCTCTATGCCGGGGCCGATGGCAAGGTGGTCGACCTGGTCGGCGGCATTTCCGACATCGAGGCGCGCCGGCTGCGATTCATCGGCGACCCGGAAGCGCGCATTCGCGAAGACTACCTGCGCATCCTGCGCTTCTTCCGCTTCTTCGCCTGGTACGGCGACGGGCGGCCGGACGCCGAAGGGCTGAAAGCCTGTGCCCGGCTTAAGGAAGGGCTGGCCCAGCTTTCGTCCGAGCGAATCTGGTCGGAACTGAAGAAACTTTTGTCGGCGCCCGATCCGTCACGGGCGCTGCTCTGGATGCGGCAGGCAGGTGTCTTGACCGCAGCGCTGCCGGAAAGCGAGAAATGGGGCATCGATGCCATCCATGGGTTGGCCAAGGCCGGGAAGGATCTGGGCTGGGCACCCGACCCGCTGCTCAGACTGGAAGCGATCGTGCCGCCGGATGCCGCGCGCATGAAGACGCTTGCCGATCGGCTCAAATTTTCGGCCGCTGAAGCGGATCGCCTGCGCCACTGGGCGCTTGCCACCGCCG
This sequence comes from Mesorhizobium sp. M1066, assembly GCF_040318635.1. Classification (NCBI taxonomy): domain Bacteria; kingdom Pseudomonadati; phylum Pseudomonadota; class Alphaproteobacteria; order Hyphomicrobiales; family Phyllobacteriaceae; genus Mesorhizobium; species Mesorhizobium sp. M1066. The sequence goes on along the minus strand of NZ_JAMYMR010000006.1, from coordinate 180,441 downwards.
TCGAGCCGAAGACGACCGAGGGCGAACTGGCGAAAAGGCTCTATCGCGGTGACCGGCAGGGGTTTGTCGACCGTCTGCGGCTGTCGCTTGCGGCAGCAAGGGTGCGCGCCTTCGAGGACAATGAGGCGCTGCTCGAAGCCGGTGGCTTTTCGCGCCTGCTTGCCTTCGCCACCAAATGGGAAAAGCCGTTGTTTCCGCTGAAAGGTGCCGATCTGACGGCGCTCGGCGCAACTCCGGGGCCGAAACTGGGCGAAATCCTCAGGAATCTTGAAGCGGAATGGGTCGAAGCCGGGTTTACCCCTGATCGCGACGCGCTCCTCAAGCGCGCCGCCGAAGCCTTGAAGGCCGGGTAGATCAGGCCGCGTCGCGGGTCTTTTCGATGCGCGAGCGGATCGCCTCGATCATCGTCTCGCGGATGACCGTCTCGCCATGCGTCTCGCGCATGTGCTCGACGGCACGGCGCATGACCTCGGCCTCCTCGTCGGCACGCGTGTGCCAGTCACAGCCGGGCACGAGCGACCCGCAGTGAAATTCCTTCATGAGATTTCTCCTTTTCCTCCGTGGAGCCCGAGGCTCCGGCACTTTTTTGGCTGACGGTCCAAATCCGAGATCGGATCCTGGGGCCGCGAGCGGGAGAAGCATAACACAGATGGGGTGGCATTGGTTGCAGTCAACGGCGAAAAGGCGGAGCAGGCGCTGCTCCGCCCTCTTACGCTATCCCCAAACAGGACTGGATATCGTCTCATCCTGCTTTGGCGGGCAAGCCATCATTTTGCAACCTTGACGGCCTCGGCGACCTTGTTCTTGCCCTTCATATCCCATGAGACGCGGACCTTTTCACCGACCGTCAGGCCAGGATCCTTGAAGGTCTTGGGAAGCGTAAAAGACGATCCATCATCAAGGACCAGGCTCATGGCCGTCGTGTCAAAGGTCTTGATCGTCCCGGTGGTGTGTTTGACGGCGGCGAATGCCACTGAACCGGAAGCGAGAAGGGCAGCGGCGGCAGCCGAAACAATGATCTTGCGCATTGCGAAGTACTCCTGGAAGGCGGGTATCTTTTTGACGAAGATGCCTCGCATCGTCTTGGGCCGTCCGGTCGCGTCGGGTCGCGGCTCGCTTGTCTTGACGCAATTCCGGTCGGAAAGCCGTTTCGCACTTTCCTGGAATTGCGCGCAGGCGAGCCGCCGGCGCTTCCCGACCCGGGGCCACAAATAGACCAGTCTTTTCAACAGCCTATTAGACGAAAAAGAAATTTGTTGCCGCACCGTGTGCCACATTCCATGCCCATTTCGAGCGAATGGGACATCAATGCGGCTCACGCCGGGCTCACCATTTTGTTACGGCCAGCGGACCTCGGGCGGCAGGCTGGAGAGAATGGACGCGACATTGCCGCCGGTCTTCAGTCCGAAGATGGTGCCGCGATCGTGAAGCAGATTGAATTCGACATAGCGGCCGCGGCGGATGAGCTGTTCGTCACGGTCGCCATCGGTCCAGTTCTCGTTGAAGTTGGCGCGCACGAGGTGACCGTAGACGACGAGAAAGGAGCGGCCGACATCCTGGACGAAGTTGAAATCGGCATTCCAGCCGCCTTTATCCTCACCCGAATGGAGCCAGTCGAAGAAGATGCCGCCGGTGCCGCGCGGCTCGTTGCGGTGCGACAGATAGAAGTACTCGTCGCACCAGGCCTTGAATTTCGGGTAATCGGCGACCGCGGCATTCTTCTCGCAAGCGAATTGCATGGCGCGGTGGAAGGCGACGGTATCAGGGTCGTCCTGGGTGCGGCGGCGATCGAGCACCGGTGTCAGATCGGCGCCGCCGCCGAACCATTGGCGCGATGTTACCACCATGCGCGTGTTCATGTGCACGGCCGGAACGTTGGGATTCCACGGGTGCGCGATCAGCGAAATGCCGGATGCCCAGAAGCGCGGGTCTTCCTCGGCGCCGGGCATCTGCTTCCTGAATTCCGGCGAGAACTTGCCATGGACGGTCGAAGTGTGGACGCCGACCTTTTCGAAGACGCGGCCGTGCATCATCGACATGGTACCGCCGCCGCCACGGCCCTCGTCTCGTTCCCACGGCGTCTTTTCGAAACGGCCCGGCGACCACGAGGCCAGCGGCCCGCCAAGGTCTTGCTCGATCTGCTCGAAAGTGGCGCAGATGCGTTCGCGCAGCGCCTCGAACCACAGCCGTGCCTTCATCTTCTTTTGTTCGATGTCGGCGGGCAGGCCTGCCGGTATTTCTGGTCGTTCCAAGTGCCGTCTCCGGTTGGGGAGGCGAGTCCCACAAATGACTCGTCTTTTGCCGGCGCGATCCCTAATCTCTTAAGGGCAAGGGTCAAGTCACTTTGGTTTTGCGCATGATCCTTTCCGAAGCTCGATTCGATTTCGGGGTCATGCGCCAGGTGCAAGGAGTTGTTTCGTGCGCACCCCGGCAAGACCGCCGCTGGATGGCCTGAAGAAAAGGCTCGACCAAAGCCGTGCCGAACACGCGCGCATGCCGCGCGATGGTTTCCTGCGCGAGACCTTCGTGCTGCCGCGCTCCGATGCGCGGCTCAAGGCCAAGGAATGGTTCGAGCGCTTTCCCAAGCAGGCCTATTGGACCGAGATCGAAAGCTGGTTCGAGCGGCCGGGCGACTTGATCGAGTTCACCATCAGGCGGTTGCCGGTAGCTGATTGAAGCGCGGCTTGCTCAGCCGGCCACCAGCCGCCTGGCGCCTGTGCCTTCCCTCGCCAGCCGGTCGCCCTTGTTGCGCAGCGGGCATTTGTCGATCGACATGCAGCCGCAGCCGATGCAGTCGGTCAGCCCGTCGCGCAGTTTCTTCAGCTGGGCGATCTTGTGATCGAGCCCGTCACGCCAGGCGGTCGACAGCAGGTTCCAGTCATCGCGCGTCGGCGTGCGGCCCTCGGGCAGCGATGCCAGGGCCGTGCCGATCTCGGCCAGCGAGATGCCGACCTCTTGCGCCACCTTGATAATCGCCACGCGCCGCAGCACGTCACGGCCGTAGCGGCGCTGGTTGCCCGACGTGCGGTGGCTGCGGATCAGGCCGCGGGCCTCATAGAAATGCAGCGCCGATACCGCGACACCGCTGCGCATGGCCACCTGGCCGACCGTCAATTCCGTTACCGGTGCCATCTCTGTTTTTCGTCCCGATTTTTCCGCTTGACCTCAAGTTAAGTTGAGCTTGTAGCGAAGAAACCCAGGATCTGCAAACGAAGGAGAAGGCGATGTGCGCCTGGGTCAAGATGACGGGAGACGGGCTTGCCGGCGAACCCCTATCCCAGTTGCCGGATGGCTTCGCCCGCCACCATGGCGACGGAAAGCGCGACATTGATGCTGCGCGCCGCGCCCTGCATGGGGATGGTCAGCCGCGCATCCGCCGCCTGATGAACAGGATCCGGAACGCCTGCGGATTCGCGGCCGAACAGGAGGATGTCGCCATCGGCGAAGGTGAAGCTGGTGTAAGCGGTCGTGGCTTTGGTCGACAGCAGCACCAGCCGGTGCGCGCCGGCTTTGCGCCAGTCCTCGAAGGCGTGCCAGTCGACATGCCGGATCAGGGCAGCCATTTCGAGGTAGTCCATGCCGGCTCGCTTGAGTGCTTTGTCGGAGAGCGGAAAGCCGGCCGGTTCAATGATATCTACGCCGAGCCCGAGGCAAGCGGCGAAGCGCAGGATTGTCCCGGTGTTGCCGGCGATATCCGGCTGGTAGAGCGCGATGCGGAGACGACAGTTCACTTCCGCATCCTTCTAATAAGTGGCGGATCGGCCACAGCGGGCTCGCGGTTTTGGAAATTTCTGGACCCGCGGGTGGCCATTTTCTGCGAAGTCGGGTATGTCAGTTCCATTGTCAACCCGAACCGATGGAGGGGTAATTCATGATGACCATGCACATCCAGCGCCCCTCTCGTGGGCTTACCTGCCTGCCGGCGGTTTCGGTACGACGATTCTCCTGACTCTCTAAGACTTGATCGCACCGATTCCCGCCGAAACGATTTTTCGGCTCTCGAAGGAATCCTGCGATGTTTTTCAAAAAGTCAAAAGGGCTAAACGCCCCAACTGAAGCTGTCCGGACCGATGCTTATCGTGCCCGGACCGATGCTTATCGTGTCCAGACCGACGCAATGCGTGCCTCCGGCCGAATGCCGGCGGACGATGTTGCTTCGCCTTTTTATCTCTATTTTCACACGGAGGACGGACCGATGTTCGATCCCTACAGAATACCCGGCTCAAGGAGCCTGCATATCCACCGACTGCCGACTTGGGCGCTGCTGATCGGCGACACCTATTCGTCGGCGGTTCACGCCGAGGTTCGCCGCCGGCCGCATCGCGGCATGCTGCCGGATGTCGATTTTTCGCGCGCGGTTCCCGATCCGAGCCGGCCGTCGCTGGTGCGCCGGATCATCCGGCTGGTCAGGCCGGGCGCGAAAAACCGGGCTGGCGGCACCGTGTCGTCAGGATCGTCTGGCGCAGCTGTCGGCGAAAAGCCCGCGAGCCCCTATATTGCGCGAAGCAGGGCCGACGGTCCGGGTGATTCTGGACCGTCGGCCCTTGATGCCATGGGTACCGGGGATTTCGTACGCTCACGTGCCGCGTAAGCGGCAAACACATTTCACAGGCATAACCTATGTTGTTGTTTAGCTGGTTTGAAAAAAGGCTCGATCCGTTCCCCGCGGCGGAACCGGTCGAGCCGCCCAAGACGCTGGTTGCCTTCTGCCTGCATTATACGCGCGGCGCCTGGCCCTATATCCTTTTCGACGCGGTGCTGGTGACGGCCATCGCGATCGCCGAAGTATGGATGTTCGGCTTCCTCGGCCGCATCGTTGACTGGCTGTCGGGGCAGAATCGCGAAACCTTCCTGCAGACGGAAGCCTGGAAGCTCGCCGGCATGGCCTTCATCGTGCTGTTTGCGCTGCCGGGCACGGTATGGCTGCATTCGTTTCTCAACCAGCAGACGCTGATGGGCAATTATCCCATGCGCATCCGCTGGCAGGTGCACCGCTATCTGCTCAAGCAGTCGATGAGTTTCTACCAGGACGAGTTCGCCGGCCGCATCGCGACAAAGCTGATGCAGACCGCTCTCGCCGTGCGCGAATGCGTCATCAAGGTGATCGACGTCCTGAACTACGTTATCGTCTATTTCCTCGGCATGCTGCTCATCGTCGGCTCGGCCGACTGGCGGCTGGCCGCGCCGCTCGGCGTCTGGCTGGTCGGCTATATCCTTTTGCTGCGGTTTTTCATTCCCCGGCTGGGCAAGGTTGGCGAGGAACAGGCCAATGCGCGCTCGATCATGACGGGCCGGGTCGTCGACAGCTACTCCAACATCCAGACGGTCAAGCTGTTCAGCCATGCACGCCGCGAAGCGTCATTCGCCAAAGACGGCATGTCCGGCTTTCTCGAAACGGTCTACCGGTCGATGCGGCTGGTGACAGTGCTTTTTGGCTCGCTTTACATCCTGAATGCATTGCTCTTGTTCTCTGTCACCGCGATGGCGTTGTGGCTGTGGCTGGGGCAAGCAGTGACGATCGGCGCGGTCGCCGTGGTCATCGGCCTTGTGCTCAGGATGTGGGGGATGTCGCAATGGATCATGTGGGAAATGTCGGGCCTGTTCGAGAACATCGGCACGGTGCAGGACGGCATCGCCTCGATCTCGCTGCCGCGCCTTGTCGAGGACAGGCCGGACGCGAAGGAGATCAGCGTTTCCAGGGGTGAGATCCGCTTCGAGGACATCCGCTTCCACTACGGCAAGCAGAAGGGTGTGATCGAAGGCCTGTCGCTGGCGGTGAATCCGGGCGAAAAAGTCGGCATCGTCGGCCGTTCCGGCGCCGGCAAGTCGACGCTGGTCAACCTGTTGCTGCGCTTCTACGACCTCGAAGCCGGCCGGATTCTGATCGATGGCCAGGAGATCGCCGGTGTGAAGCAGGATTCGCTGCGTGCGCAGATCGGCATGGTCACGCAGGACACCTCGCTGCTGCATCGTTCGGTGCGCGAGAACATCCTCTATGGCCGGCCCGATGCCACCGACGAGATGCTTGTCGAGGCGGCGCGCCGCGCCGAAGCGCTGGATTTCATCGGCGGGCTTTCGGATGCCAGCGGCCGCAAGGGCTTCGATGCCCATGTCGGTGACCGCGGCGTCAAATTGTCCGGTGGCCAGCGGCAACGCGTCGCCATTGCTCGCGTTATGTTGAAGGACGCACCTATACTTATCCTTGACGAAGCGACCTCGGCGCTTGATTCCGAAGCCGAGGCGGCGATCCAGGAGAACCTCTACAAGCTCATGCAAGGCAAAACCGTCATCGCTATAGCGCACCGGCTGTCGACCATCGCGGCGATGGACAGGCTGGTGGTGATGGACAAGGGTCGTGTCATCGAGGAAGGTTCGCACGAGGAACTCGTCGCCAAGGGCGGGCTCTACGCGCAGCTCTGGCAGCGCCAGTCGGGCGGGTTCCTGCTTGAGGACGGTCCCGCCGACGCCGCCAACGACGCACTTGCAAAGGGGCAAGCCGCAGAATGATGGCCGCCGCATGATGACAGCCGTCTATCGCTGGTTCGAGAACTGGGTCTATCCGTTCAGGGAGCCAGCGAATCTTCGGCCACCGACCAGCGTCGGCGGCTTTCTCTGGCACTATGTCGGCCAGGCGAAGTTCGCCTTCTTCGCCATGCTGGTCATCGGCGGCATCGCGCCGCTGGTCGAGGCCGGCCTGTTCTACTTCGTCGGGCGGCTGGTCGATATTCTCGACCAGCTTCCCGCCGAGCGCAGTTGGCACGCACTGTGGGCTGCCGCCGGCCCTGAACTGGTTTTCATGGCCGTGGTGGTGCTGGTCATCCGCACCGTCGTCGTCGGCCTTTCGGCGCTGGTCGACGAACAGACGATCACGCCCGGCTTCTACAATCTGGTGCGCTGGCAGGCGCACCGGCATGTCTCGCGCCAGTCCTACGCCTTCTTCCAGAACGATTTCGCCGGCCGCATCGCGACAAAAGTCTGGCAGGCGGGGCAGGCCACCGGCGACCTGATGGAAAGCTTCATCGAGGTCGTCTGGTTCATGATCGTCTACACGGTGACGACGCTGGCGCTGGTCGCAGGCCTCGATCTCAGGCTGGCGGTGCTGGTGGTGATCTGGATTTCCGCTTTCGCTTGGCTGGCCAAGCTCTATCTGCCGGCAATCCGCAAGCATGCCGAGGAAACCGCCGAGGCCGGCTCGATGATCACCGGCCGCATCGTCGATTCCTATTCCAACGTGCAGACGCTGAAACTGTTCTCGGCCGACGGCGACGACCGCTACATCAGGAACGGTTTCGACATCTACCTCGACGCATTGCGCCCGTTCACCCGCCGGCTGACCGGCGTGCGCATGGCGCTGACGACGCTGTCGGGCATCATGATCACGGCGATCGGCTGTTTTGCCGTCTATCTCTGGGTCGAGGGCTCGATCACCGTCGGCGCTGTCGCCTTCACCCTGTCGCTGGTGCTGCGGCTCAACATGCTGCTTGGCCGGCTGATGATGCAGCTCAACAGCATCTTGCGAAACCTCGGCGTGCTGGAGAACTCCAAGGCGCTGATTTCGCAGCCGCTCGGCCTCACCGATGCGCCCGACGCCAAGGAACTCGTGGTGGCAGGCGGGCGTATCGAGGTGAAGAACGTCGAGTTCCATTACGGCAAAGGTTTCGGCGTGCTGAACGGCATCGACCTTGTCGTCAAGCCGGGCGAGAAGGTCGGGCTGGTCGGACCGTCTGGCGCGGGCAAGACGACCCTCGCCAATCTGATCCTGCGGCTCTACGATCTGGAGAGCGGGTCGATCACCATCGATGGCCAGGATGTCGCCAAAGTCACGCAAAATTCGCTGCGCGCCAATATCGGCGTCGTCAGCCAGGACACGGCGCTGTTCCACCGTTCGCTGCGCGACAACATCAAGCTCGGCATGCCTGACGCGACCGATGCGGAGGTGATCGCGGCGGCGAAAAAGGCCGAGGCGCACGAGTTCATCCTGACCTTGCGCGACAATAGGGACCGCGCCGGCTACGAGGCCTTTGTCGGCGAGCGCGGCGTCAAATTGTCGGGCGGCCAGCGCCAGCGCGTGGCGATCGCCCGCGTCTTTCTCAAGGATGCGCCGATCCTGATCCTCGACGAAGCGACCTCGGCACTCGATTCCGACATCGAGGCGGCAATCCAGGAGAATCTGACGCGGCTGATGGAAAACAAGACGGTCATCGCCATCGCCCACCGGCTGTCGACGATTGCAGCACTCGACCGGCTGGTGGTGCTCGATGGCGGCCGCATCGTCGAGCAAGGCACGCATGACGAGTTGGTGGCACTTGACGGGCTCTATGCGCGGCTGTGGAAGCGGCAGTCCGGCGGTTTTCTCTACCACGAGGACAGCGTGCTCGAAGAGACACGCCCGGCGGAGTAGCTTTTATGACTGCTGTCTTGCCGCTTCAGACTGAAGTGCTCAATGAGTTACGGTTTGGCTTGCTTACATTCCTCTCCGACTGTTCGGGGCTTTCCACGCCGGTCGCCGTCTCGTTTACAACACTGGACGATGGGGGCATGGGAAGCTTCGAAGTCGTAACTGTTGGATATTCTTTGGCGGCCAAGCCGCGACTCATCTCTGATTTCACCTACACGGATATCGACGGTATGGGCGTTTTGGTGTCCGCGTTTTCGGATGGACACATTATTTCCGTTGTGGATTTTTGGAGATACGATTTCGCTCCTATTTTGTCTTTTCCTGAAGCTAAGGACTTGGAGGCCCGCTGAATGTCTCTGCGATCCCCTCACGGTCCAACGAGTGCTACCGCCGCTGAAGCCGCCTTCGACGCGCTCGGCCATGAAATATTGGCGGAAAAGGCGGCAGCACTTGGCCGCGCCGGCCAGCGGGTAGACGAAACGCTGGCCAGGCTGCGCGACAATGCCGACGAGCAACTGCGCCCCCGGCTGCTCAAGGATGCCGCCGAGGCGGTGCATGGCTATTTCATCCAGCGCGACTTGTGTGGCTTGCGCAAGCACGATGCCGTCATTCGTGAATACAACATCCCGAAAACGGTGCTGGCCAGGCTCGGCGCGAAATAACTCTCTTTTGTTGGACCATGATCTTATTCCGAAAACCGGTTCCCACTTTTCGGGATCATGGTCTACTCAAGCCATTCGGTGATGAAGCTGCCATTCTCGTGGATATCGGTCGTTTCCAGCGGGCCTGGGCCGAGATTGGTGAATTTGTGTGGCGTATTGGGCGGCACGATCAGGATCTGGCCGGCGGATGCCTCGATCTCCTGGTCGCCGACAGTGAACAGGCCGGTGCCCTGGCGGATGATGAAGATCTCCGCGTAGGGATGTGTATGCAGGCGGGGGCCGCCGCCGACGCCAGGCAGATAGTTGAAGATCAGGCAGGAGTTGGAGTTGTAGGCGCCACATTGCAACTCGCCCTTCCAATGGTCGGAGCGAACGGCCCAGGTATCGCGGTCTATGACATGCGCCATGATGGCAAGGATAGACCCGGCTGGCGCCTTGTGTCGAGGCGAACAAGGGCGTCGGATTTGCGGTTGTTTCCCGGTTGTTTAGCGATGTTTGGCGGCTATCCGGCGTCGCGTTGACCGGTGGCGGATTTTGTCCCCGCGACAATCTGCCCTTGTGCCTTCACCCGTCTGGACAAAAACGGGCTTCACGCATAAACCGAAGTCCAAATGCCGGAGGAATTCGCAAGCCTGTTCGCCATGCGCTGTCGGGTTGGCGTAATTGAGCGGGGAACAAGGCTCAGCCACCGGCACGGAAGAGGCGAAAGGATCAGGCACCCGTGAGCGCAACCGACACCCAGGATCCCAACCGTCGTGATTTTCTCTACGTCGCCACCGGCATGGCCGCAGTGGTCGGCGCGGGTGCTTTCGCGTGGCCGTTCATCGACCAGATGCGCCCCGATGCCTCGACGCTGGCGCTCGCTTCCGTCGAAGTCGACGTCGCCTCGCTGACGCCGGGCATGTCGCTGATCGTCAAGTGGCGCGGCAAGCCGGTCGTGGTCCGCAACCGCACCGAACAGGAAATGAAGGACGGCGAGGCCGTCAATCTCGCCGATCTCAAGGATCCGATCGCCCGCAACGCCAATCTGCCGTCCGATGCGCCGGCGACCGACGCCAATCGCACCACGCCCGGCAAGGAGGCCTGGATGGTGATGGTTCAGGTCTGCACGCATCTCGGCTGCATTCCGCTTGGCCAGGAAGGCGATTTCGGCGGCTGGTTCTGCCCGTGCCACGGTTCGCAATACGATACGGCCGGCCGCATCCGCAAAGGCCCGGCGCCTGAGAACATGGCGGTTCCGGTATTCAAGTTCATTTCCGATACCAAGATCCTTATCGGTTGAGGCAGGGGATATTTCGATGAGCGAGGGACACTCGACCTATACGCCCAAAACCGGTCTCGGACGCTGGTTCGACGCCCGCATGCCGCTGCCGCGGCTGGTCTATGACAGCTTCGTCGCCTATCCGGTGCCGCGCAACCTCAACTATGCGTGGACCTTTGGCGGCATCCTTTCGATCATGCTGGTGGCGCAGATCCTGACCGGCATCGTGCTGGCCATGCATTACACGGCTGATACCAATCTGGCCTTCGGCTCGGTCGAGAAGATCATGCGCGACGTGAATTCCGGCTGGCTGCTGCGCTACATGCATTCGAACGGCGCCTCGTTCTTCTTCGTCGCCGTCTACATCCACATCTTCCGTGGCCTCTATTACGGCTCCTACAAGGCGCCGCGCGAGCTGCTGTGGATCCTCGGCTGCATTATCTATCTCCTGATGATGGCGACCGGCTTCATGGGCTACGTGCTGCCATGGGGCCAGATGAGCTTCTGGGGCGCCACCGTCATCACCGGCTTCTTCAGCGCCATTCCGCTGGTCGGCGACTGGATCCAGCAGCTGCTGCTCGGCGGCTTTGCCGTCGACAACCCGACGCTGAACCGCTTCTTTGCGCTGCACTATCTGTTGCCGTTCATGATTGCCGGCGTCGTCGTTTTGCACATCTGGGCGCTGCATGTCGTCGGCCAGTCGAACCCGACGGGTATCGAGGTCAAGTCGAAGACCGACACTGTCGCCTTCACCCCCTACGCGACCATCAAGGACGCGTTCGGCATGATCGTGTTCCTGTTCTTCTTCGCTTATTTCGTCTTCTACCTGCCGAACTATCTCGGCCATCCCGACAACTACATCGTCGCCAACCCGCTGAAGACGCCGGCCCACATCGTGCCCGAATGGTACTTCCTGCCGTTCTACGCGATCCTGCGCGCCATCACCTTCAATGTCGGGCCGATCAACTCCAAGCTAGGCGGCGTGCTGTGCATGTTCGGCGCCATCGTCATGTTGTTCCTGGTGCCGTGGCTCGACACTTCGAAGGTACGCTCGGCCGTTTACCGGCCCTGGTACAAGCTGTTCTTCTGGTTGTTCGTGGCCGATGCCATCCTGCTTGGCTGGCTGGGCTCGCAGCCGGCGGAGGGCAGCTACGTGTTCATGGCGCAGATGGCGACGTTGTTCTACTTCGCCTTCTTCCTGATCGCGCTGCCGGTGCTCGGCCTGATTGAGACGCCGCGACGGCTGCCGAACTCGATCACCGAGGCGGTGCTCGAGAAGAACAAGGGCGGCAGCGGACATCCGGCGGGCGCTACGGCGGCTCCGGAAACCAAAGGCTGAGCGGGTAGAGAATCTAAGGGGATTTGGCATGAAGAAGATTCTCACCTCGCTGGCGCTGATCGGCCTTGTGGCCGTCGCCGCTGGGGCCGCGGGCACTCGGGCGATCGCCGCCGAAGAGGCACACAATGTGGCCAATCCGACGCATTTCCCGATCGACGAGCCGAAGGAAATGGACTGGAGTTTCACCGGCCCATTCGGCACTTACGACAAGGCGCAGCTGCAGCGCGGCCTCAAGGTCTACAAGGAAGTCTGCTCGGCCTGCCATTCGATGAACCTGGTGGCGTTCCGCACGCTGTCGGACCTCGGCTATTCCGATGCGCAGATCAAGACGCTGTCGGCCGAGTACACGATCCATGACGGCCCCAACGATGCCGGCGACATGTTCGACCGTCCCGGCAAGCCGTCCGACCATTTCCCGCCGCCCTTCGCCAATGAGGAAGCGGCTGCTGCTTCCAATGGCGGCGCTGCCCCGCCCGACATGTCGCTGCTGGCCAAGGCTCGCGGCGTGGAGCGCGGCTTTCCGCAATTCGTCTTCGACATCTTCACACAATACGATGCCGGCGGTCCCGACTATATCCACTCGCTGCTGACCGGCTACGACCAGACGCCGCCGGCCGGCATGGTGATCCCGGAAGGCACCCACTACAATCCGTACTTCATGTCCGGCGTGTCGCTGAAAATGCCCAAGCCGCTCTCCGACGGCCAGGTGACCTATGATGACGGTGCGCCGCAGACCGTCGACCAGTATTCCCGCGACGTCTCCGCCTTCCTGGCGTGGGCGGCCGAGCCGCATATGGAAGACCGCAAGAAGACCGGGTTTCGCGTTCTGGTGTTCCTGCTTTTGTTCGGCGCGCTGGTCTATCTCACCAAGCGCAAGGTGTGGGAAGGCGTGGCCCACTAGAGCAGTTCACCGTTTCACGGAAACGGGGAACCGCTCCAGCTCCTTGTTTTGGCGCAATTCCGGACGGAAAACCGTTTCACACTTTTCCTGGAATTTCTCTACGCCATACAATCAAGTGAACGCAAAGGGCGCCGAGAGGCGCCCTTTTGCATTTCCGGAGGCTGGTCATGTCACATGGCCGTCATCGCATCCGGCGATCCTGTGCTGCTCTCATCAAAGGATCGCATTCATGAAAAGATACGCATCGCTCGCGGCAGGCCTGTTGCTGCTCATCCTCGGCTCGGCCGCGCAAGCGGAAGACGCCCAGCCCTTCGTCACCAACAAGGACGTCGACCTGACGATGATCCTGCCGCCGCCGCCGGCAAACGATTCGGCACAGACCAAGGCCGAACTCGGCGAGGTGCTGACGCTGCAGGTGACGCGCACCCCAGAGATGGTCGCCAGCGCGGTGGCCGATGCCGAGGAGAATGTCTGGCGCTTCGCCGACGTCATGGGGCCGAAATTCAACAAGGAAACGCTGCCGAAATTCAGCGCTTTCTTCGATCGCGTGGTGGCTACCGAAGGGGCTGTCGTCGACCCGGCCAAGGATGTCTGGAAGCGCCCGCGCCCGCACCAGCTCAGCGACCTCGTCAAGCCGGCGGTCAAGCTGTCGAGTTCCGGTTCCTGGCCGTCCGGCCACGCCACCGTCGGCACCATGATGGGCATCATCCTGTCCGATATGGTTCCGGAAAAGCGCGCCGAGATCATGGCGCGAGCGGCCGAATACGCCCACAACCGCGAGGTCGGCGGCATCCACTATGCGTCCGACGTCGAGATGGGCAAGATTTCCGGCAGCGTTATTGCCGCGGTCCTGCTCAACCGGGACGACTTCAAGGCTGAATATGAAGTGGCCAGGGCCGAGCTTCGTTCCGATCTCGGCATGTAATCCTCGTCAGCTAATCCTCGTCAGCCGGATTTAGACGGGAAGGGGCGCTTAAGGCGCTCCTTTTTTGTTAACGCTCGTGCTCAAGCGAAAGTTCGGCAATTAGTCCGTTGGCATGGCGGTATCAGGTTGATATTCGACGCATCGAACGGTGGCGAGAAGCTCGTCCCGCCATGGCCTTTGGAATTCGATGATGCGGCTCAGCGACTGTCACAACTTTTCCGACTTCCGGCGGATGGCACAGCAGCGGCTGCCCGGGCCGATCTTCAACTACATCGACGGCGCGGCCGACGATGAGGTCACCTATCGCCGCAACACCGAAAGCTTCGAGACCTGCGACCTTGTTCCCAACGTGCTGCGCGGAGTGAGCGAGGTCGACATGTCGGTGACGGTCATGGGCCAGAAGCTGGCGATGCCGTTCTATTGCTCGCCGACCGCCTTGCAGCGCCTGTTCCACCATCAGGGTGAGCGCGCGGTCGCCAGGGCCGCCGCCAAATACGGCACCATGTTCGGCGTCTCCTCGCTTGGCACCGTCAGCCTTGAGGAGGCGCGCGGCATCAGCAGCAGCCCACAGGTCTACCAGTTCTATTTCCACCGGGATCGCGGCCTCAACCGGGCGATGATGCAGCGCGCAAAGTCGGTTGGCGTCGAGGTGATGATGCTGACCGTCGACAGCATCACCGGGGGAAACCGCGAGCGCGACAAACGCACCGGCTTTGCCATTCCCTTCAAGCTCAATCTCGCCGGAATGGCACAGTTCGCGCTCAAGCCGGCCTGGGCGATCAACTATTTCACCCATGAGGGGTTCAAGCTGCCGCAGCTCGACGAGCATGTCGACATGGGCGGCGGCACGATGTCGATCAGCCGCTACTTCACCGAGATGCTAGACCCGTCGATGACGTGGGACGACGTGGCCGAGATGGTCAAGCTTTGGTCGGGTCCGTTCTGCCTCAAGGGCGTCATGTCGGTGGAGGATGCAAGACGCGCCGTCGACATCGGCTGCAGCGGCATCGTGCTGTCGAACCATGGCGGGCGGCAGCTGGATGGCTCGCGGGCGGCGTTCGATCAGCTTGCCGAGATCGTCGACGCCGTTGGCGACAGGATCGACGTCATCATGGATGGCGGCGTGCAGCGCGGCACCCATGTGCTGAAGGCGCTGTCGCTCGGTGCCAAGGCCGTCGGCGTCGGACGCTATTATCTGTTTCCGCTCGCGGCGGCCGGCCAGCCCGGCGTCGAACGGGCGCTTGAACAGATGCGGGTCGAGATCGAACGCGGCATGAAGCTGATGGGCTGCAGTTCGATCGAACAATTGTCGCGCAACAACCTCCGTTTCAGGTAATCTCGACCCATGAAATCCTCCCTCGAAGACACATTGCTCGCCGCGATCCGCACCATTCCGGATTATCCCAAGCCCGGCATCCTGTTTCGCGACATCACCACGCTGCTCGGCAATGCGCGCGCCTTCCGCCGCGCCATCGACGAACTGGTGCATCCCTATGCCGGCCAGAAGATCGACAAGATCGCCGGCATCGAGGCACGTGGATTCATCCTTGGCGGCGCCGTCGCCCATCAGCTCTCGGCCGGTTTCGTGCCGATCCGCAAGAAAGGCAAGCTGCCCTACGAAACGGTGCGCGTCGCCTACAGCCTGGAATACGGACTGGACGAAATGGAGATGCACAAGGACGGCGTTGCTCCGGGCGAGAAGGTGATCCTGGTCGACGATCTGATCGCCACCGGCGGCACGGCTGAAGCCGCGGTCAAGCTGCTGCGCCAGATCGGCGCCGACATCCTCGCCGCCTGCTTCGTCATCGACCTGCCGGACCTCGGCGGCCGCGCCAAGCTCGAAGCGCTCGGTGTGCCGGTCAGGACGCTGATTGGGTTCGAAGGACATTGAGGAGTGCTCTCCCTTCTCCTACAAGAAGGGAGAGGGAAAGTGGTGTTACTCGGCCTTCACCAGAACGGCGCTTTCGAACTCGAGCACCTTGTCGCCGGTGGAATCGAAAGCTTCCGAACGCAGCGCCAGCAGCCGCCAACCGGGGCGTGAGGCGATTGGGCGGTGCGACAGCGCGGTGCGCGTGAAGGTGATGGTTTGCCCGGCATAGACCGGCTTCAGCCATTTCAGATTCTTGAAGCCGGGCGAGGGGCCGAATTCCGGCACTGGACCGGGACCGCTCCACGCAGCGACCTCGGCGTCCATACGGTTTTCCAGATTGAGTTTCATCCAGGTCGCGGCCGTGTGCCAGCCAGACGCGCAGAGGCCGTCGAGCACGCTTTTCTTCGCGGCCTCCTCGTCGATGTGGAAGATTTGCGGGTCGTACTTACGGGCGAAGGCCTTGATCGCCTCGGGCTCGAATGTGTGCGAGCCGAGCGTGACGGTGGTGCCGATACGGAAGAACTCGTCCAGTGTCATGCTTGGCTCCCCGCGGCATCGCGCGTGAGGAACATGACGGAGTTCTCGAGCTCGAAGACGCTTTCGCCACGCTGGTTGAACAGTTCGCTGCGCATGGTGACGAAGCCGAGTTGCGGCTTCGATTTCGACAGGCGCTTGGCAATAACCATCAGGGTGCCGGTCAGTTGGTCGCCGGCCAGGACCGGCTTCTTCCATTTGACCTGATCGACTCCGGGCGCGCCCTGGCAGGTCGAGTCCAGCAGGAACGCATCGCACAGCATGCGCATGAACATGGCGCAGGTGTGCCAGCCCGAGGCGGCCAGCCCGCCAAGGATGCTGGCCTTGCCAGCTTCCTCGTCGAGATGCATCGGCTGCGGGTCGAATTCTCCGGCGAATTCGACGATCTCGGCGGCACTCACGAGTTTCGAGCCGAGGTCGATCGATGCGCCCTCGATGAAGTCCTCATAGGCCCATGTTTTTATCTCTGCAGTCATGGTCTGGAATCCGGCTTGTCGACCCGCGATCCCCAGGATCGGGGTTTCCGGATGCAGGCCGGCGTTCATTTGGTCAAGCGATTTCTACTGCGCCAGCCTGTGGCAGCCAGTCGACAGGGCCACTCAGAGCCAGCCGCGGCGGCGGAAGTACCAGAAGGGCAGGATCGCCGACAGCACCATCATGGCGATGGCGAAGGGATAGCCAAGTTGCCATTTCAACTCGGGGATGATGTCGAAATTCATGCCGTAGATCGAGGCGACCAAAGTCGGCGGCAGGAAGATGACGGCGGCGACCGAGAAGATCTTGATGATGGCGTTCTGCTCGATCGAGATCATGCCGAGCGTGGCGTCTAGCAGGAAGGAGATCTTCTGCGACAGGAAGGTGGCGTGGTCGGCCAGCGACAGCACATCGCGCGACAGCGTCTTGATGCGCGCCTTGGTGTCCTTGCTCATCTTGGTGCGGGTCGAGGCATGGGCGAAAAAGCCTGCCAGGCGCTGCAGCGAGATCAGGCTGTCGCGGATCGAAGACGCGATGTCCTCCTTGCGGCCGATGGCTTTCAGGAGTTCCTGGAAGTCGCGATTGCGCTTGGAAACCTTGGTCGATCGCGCCTCGAATATATCGCGCGAGATAGCCTCGATGTCGCGGCCGGCGCGCTCAAGGATATCGGCGAGACGATCGACGATCGCCTCCAGCAAGCCGATCAGGATGGTGTCGCCGCTGGTGCAGCCGGTCGCCACCTTTTCGGCGCGCTGCGGAAAGGTCTTGAAAGCTTTCGGTTCGTGGTAGCGCACCGTGATCAGCCTTGTGCCGGCAAGCACGAAGGTGACCGGCGACATCAAGGGATCGTCGACCTCGGTCTGGGCGGGCAGGGTGGCGGTCATGAAATAGGCGCCGTCCTCGACATAGAGGCGGCTCGAAATCTCGATCTCCTCCATCTCCTCGCGCGTCGGAATGGCAACGCCGAGCCAGCTCTCGATCGTTGCTTCCTCTTCCTTTGTCGGGTTGAACAGGTCCGCCCAGACGATGGTCTCGCTGTTTGCCAGGAGATCGTCGACGACGCGCAGGCGGTCATTGTCCACGACGAAGGCCTTGATCATCGCCTGATATCCCTTGCTGGGGCCAAAGGGTGCGTTCGGATTGACGCGTCGTGTTGGATTGCACGAGACGGACACTTTCGCCGAAAGCCGACCGCGTGCCCCAGCCGATTAGACCCGTGATGTGACAAGGTCAAGGCAGGCCATGCCGCCCGCAAAACAGGTCAACGGCAAGTGCTGTCAACGATGCAGAGAGATAGCGGACGGCACATTGCCGCCCGCCATCTTAGGATACGTCTACCGGGAGTTTGGCAGGATCTGGTGCAGCACGATGGCCCAGACCGCGCCGAAGGCGATCGATGAGCCGAGGATGTACTGCACGAGGTCGGGGAGCGTCTTGACGAAATCCGGCGGCGCCAGCGTGGCAAACAGCGCCATCAGGATCGGCAGACCGATGACCAGCATGTTGCGCTCGGTCAGGGGTGTACCGCGCACGACGCGGAAACCGTTCATGGCGATGACGACGCAGAGGACGCCGAAAACGCCGCCGATGACAGGCCCCGGTATCGAGGCGATGACCGCCGAAAGCTTGCCGATCAGCCCGAACAGCACCAGGAAGATGCCGGCGGCGGCAAAGGCGGCGCGGCTGGCAATGCCGGTGATGGCAATGATGCCGGCATTGGACGAATAGCCGGTCACCGGGGTGCTGCACAGCAGCGCGCTGACCAGGCAGCCGAGGCCTTCACCTGTCGCGCCCCTGTCGAGCTGCTCGTCTGACAGCGGCTTGTCGATGACGGCGCCGACGGCGAACCAGGTGCCGGTGGTTTCGGCGAGAACGACGATATAGACGATCAGCATCGTCAGTGTCGCCGACAGCGAGAACGTCACGTCGAGATTGAGGAAGGCGATTCGCGGCATGGAAAACCATGTCGCGTCCGCAACGCCCGCCATGTTCAACTGGCCCATGAAGGCGGCGGCCACGCTGCCTGCCACCAGGGCGATGATCACGGACAGCAGGCGCAGCCAGGCGCCCTTCGCGCCAAGTGCCATGCCGGTCAGCATGCAGCCGACGAGGAAGGCAGCGGCGACAAAAGCGAGGACGATGTTGCCGCCGACCGTGGCGGTGCCGTGGACCGCGAACACGCTCTCCTTGAGCGCCACCGGCATCAAGGCGACGCCGACGACGATGATGATCGCGCCGCCGACGATGGGTGGTACGAAGCGGTTGACGAGGCGATGGAAGATCCTGGTCGGCGACCCGAGCAGCATGACCAGTATGGCGCCCGGAATGAGCGCTCCGACCACGGCGGAAAGGCCGCCGATGCCGCCGCCCGCTCCGAATGCGATGGCCAGCACCGCGCCGATCGGGACGAAGGACGGCCCCTGTACGACCGGCAGCCGCATCAAGAGCTGCGACTGGATCAGTGTGGCGATGCCCGCCGCGACGAATGCAGACTGGATGAAGGCGCCGGCATCGCCGACGCTGAAGGCGAGCACCGACGCGATGATGAACGGCACGATGTAGACGTCCATCGCCAGCACGTGCTGGAGGCCGAGCAGCGCTGCCTTCCCCCATGGCAGCGGATCGTCCGGCTGGGCAATCAATGTGATCTCTGGCGCAACGCGTTCCATATACTGTTCCCTTCTGGCCCCTCTGGAAATTCCCGCTCAACCATGGGATCAGTCGAGGCCGAAGGACAGCGGCCACAACATTTGCCAACTGTTTTTTTGTAGGCCAAGCAGACCGTTAGCCTAACCGGAGCCGCAATGACGAGAGAACCCTTCACGCTGCTCGGCACCGCCTTCCACACGCCCCAACGCGGCAGGCTGGAGGTGCTGAAGGATCATCTGTTCAGCGTCGATGCACAGGGGCGCATCGCGGAAATGCTGGCGCCGGATCATCGCGAGTACGAGGTCAGGCAGAACGCTGCCCGCCAGGCGGGCACGCTGGTTGAGCTTGCCAATGGTCAGTTCCTGCTGCCCGGTCTTATCGACCTGCATATCCATGCGCCGCAATGGCCGCAGATGGGCAAGGCGCTGGATGTGCCGCTCGAAGTCTGGCTGCAGAAATACACCTTTCCGCTCGAAGCGCGCTACGCCGACGTCGACTATGCCCGCGAGGTCTATGCCGATCTGGTCGACAATTTGCTGGCGAACGGCACCACCACGGCGCTCTATTTCGCCACGATCCATGTCGACGCAAGCCTGGTGCTCGCCGAGACCTGTCTTGAGAAGGGGCAGCGCGCGCTTGTCGGCAAGGTGGTGATGGATGATCCAGAGCAGTGCCCACCCTTCTACCGCGATGCCGATGCGGCAAGCGCGGTGTCGGACACCAGACGGTTCATCGAGGCGGTCCAGGTGCTGGATCCGCGCGACAGGCCGCTCGTCCAGCCGGCGATCACACCGCGCTTCATCCCAAGCTGCACGGATGCGGCGCTGCAAGGACTCGGCGAGCTGGCAACCGAATTCGGCTGCCACGTGCAGACGCATTGCTCGGAGAGCGACTGGGCAAAGCAGTTCGTCGAGACGCGCTTCGGCCGCACCGATGCGGCAAACCTTGATGGTTTCGGCCTGCTCACCCGGCATACGATCCTGGCGCATTCGAATTTCATCGATGAGCAGGATATGGACCTCATAGAGGAGAGGGGCGCGGGTGTTGCCCATTGCCCGCTGTCCAATTTCTATTTCGCCAATGCCGCATTTCCGCTGCGCGCAGCACTTGACCGGCACATGCACGTCGGGCTCGGAACCGACATTTCCGGAGGCTACAGCCCGTCACTGTTCGATGGCTGCCGACATGCATTGTCAGCGTCGAGGACGCTGCAAAGCGGTGTGCATGCCGGCCTGCCGCCGGAGCAACGCGGTGCGCCCGGCGAACCCATCACGCACCAGGAGGCGTTCTGGCTGGCGACCGCCGGCGGTGCGGAAGCACTTGATCTGCCGACGGGCAATTTTCGCGTCGGCTATGAGTTTGACGCGCTGCTGATCGACACCAGCGCCAGGGCATCGAACATCCACATCGGCATGGCCGACGATACGCTTGAGGAGATATTCCAGAAGATCGTGCTCAACGCAGCGCGGGCCAACATCGCCACGGTCTGGGTGAGTGGCCGGAGGGTAGTTGGGCAATAGCTGGTTTCCCGGGCTAGCCGGAGAGGGCGCTGATCACGCCGCCACGGCGGCGTGACATCCGTCACATCAGGTGTTGAACTTGAACAACAGCACGTCCCCGTCCTGGACGACATATTCCTTGCCTTCGTCGCGCGCCTTGCCGGCTTCCTTGGCCGCCACTTCGCCGCCCAGTGTGACGAAGTCGTTGTAGGAGATGGTCTGGGCGCGGATGAAGCCGCGCTCGAAATCGGTGTGAATGACACCGGCGGCCTGCGGCGCCTTGTCGCCCTTATGGATGGTCCAGGCGCGCGTCTCCTTCGGCCCGGCGGTGAAATAGGTGATGAGATGCAACAGGTCGTAGCCGGCGCGGATGACCTTGTTCAGGCCGGGTTCGTCGAGGCCCAGCGACGACAGGAATTCCATTTCTTCCTCGTCGGAGAGCTGGGCGACTTCCGCCTCGATCGCCGCCGAGATCACCACGGTGCCGGCGCCCTGCGCGGCCGCCATCTTTTCCACGGCGCTGGTGTGCTCGTTGCCGGTGGCGGCGTCGGCCTCGGCGACATTGCAGACATAGAGCACGGGGTGCGAGGTCAAGAGGTTCAGACCCTGCAGGATGCGCAGATCTTCGGTCGAGATGCCCTTGAGCAGGATGCGGGTCGGCTTGCCGGCCTGCAGCAGCTCGAGCGCTGCCTCCATCAGCGGCAGCACGGTCGTCGCTTCCTTGTCCTTGCTGCCGGCGCGCTTGCGGAATTGAACGATGCGGCGTTCGAGGCTGTCGAGGTCGGCGAGCATCAGCTCGGTTTCGACCGTCTCGGCATCGGCGACGGGGTCGATGCGGCCCTCGACATGGGTGATGTCGTCATCCTCGAAGCAGCGCAGCACATGCACGATGGCGTCGACCTCACGGATGTTGGCGAGAAACTGGTTGCCCAGGCCTTCGCCCTTCGAGGCACCGCGCACCAGACCGGCAATGTCGACGAAAGAGATGCGAGTCGGGATGATCTCCTTCGACTTGGCGATCGCCGCGATCTTCTGCAGGCGCGGATCTGGCACCGCCACCTCACCGGTGTTCGGTTCGATGGTGCAGAATGGATAGTTGGCGGCTTGCGCCGCAGCCGTTCTGGTCAACGCGTTGAAAAGCGTCGACTTGCCGACGTTGGGCAAGCCAACGATGCCGCATTTGAAACCCATTTTTGTTCGGTCCTATCGGGAAAATAGAAATTTGATCAGGGCTATGGGCGATAGGGGTGATCAACGTCAAGCCCTTCGGTCCCCTTGATGCTCAGTCCTTGCCGCCGAACAGCTTCTTCAGCATGGCGGCCATTGGACCGCTTTCCGGCAGCTTGACCACCGGCTGTTGAGGCCGTGCTTGGCGGACATGACTTTGCTGCTTGTGCGCCGGCTGCTTCGGCGCCGGCTTTTCCGGTTCCGAGCCGGACTTACCCTGGACGGCGAGGCTGGCCTTGTTCATGAAGCCGGACTCGTCGCCCTTGGCGATCATGGCGGCGTTGTCGGCGATCGCGTCGAGCAGCGGGTCGAGCCATTCGCGGTCGGCTTTGGCGAAATTGCCGAGCACATGGTGCTGGACCATTTCCTTGACGCCGGGATGGCCGACGCCGATGCGTACGCGGCGATAGGCGTTGCCGACATGGCCGTCGATCGAGCGGATGCCGTTGTGGCCGCCGGCGCCGCCACCGGTCTTGATGCGCAGCTTGCCTTCGGCAAGGTCGATCTCGTCATAGAAGACGGTGAGCGCGGAAAGCTCAAGCTTGTAGAAGCGCAGTGCTTCGCCGACCGACTGGCCGGACAGGTTCATGAAGGTCTGCGGCTTGATCAGGACGATTTTTTCGCCGCCGAGCGTGCCCTCGGAAATCAGGCCCTGGAATTTCTTCGACCAAGGCGAAAAGGAATGGCGGCGGGCGATTGCGTCCGCCGCCATGAAACCGACATTGTGGCGGTTGTCAGCGTATTTCGCGCCCGGATTGCCGAGACCTGCAAACAGCAGCATCGCCTGCTCCGGGCGTGAAAGAGTTACTTCTCTTCGGCGGCAGGAGCCGCTTCAGGTGCAGCCGCTTCAGCCGTCTCTTCCGTCTCCGGCTTCATCGCCGACGAACCGGCAATGGTCGCGATGGTGAAGTCGCGGTCGGAGATCACAGGCTTGACGCCAGCCGGCAGCTTGACCGCCGAGATGTGGATCGAGTCGCCGATGTTGGCGCCGGTGAGATCGACGGTGATGAACTCCGGGATCGCATTGGCCGGGCAGTGGAACTCGACTTCGTGACGCACGATGTTGAGCACGCCGCCGCGCTTGATGCCGGGCGACTTGTCCTCGTTGATGAAGTGGACAGGCACGTCGACATTGACCTGGGTGTCCTTGCCGATGCGCAGGAAGTCGACATGGACAGGGAAATCCTTGACCGGGTCGAGCTGGAAGTCCTTCGGCAGGACCTGGATCTTCTTGCCGTCGACATCGATCGTGGCGATCGTGGTCAGGAACCCGCCGCCATGGATCTTGTAGTAGATGTCCTTGTAGGTGAGCGCGATAGCCAGGGGAGGCTGCTTGTCACCATAGATTACTGCAGGCACTTTACCGTTGCGGCGAACTGCACGGGCGGACCCCTTACCGACCTGTTCGCGTGCTTCGGCCTTGAGCTCGTAAGTGTCGTGGCTCATGGCATTTCCTTTCGGTTTGTTCTGGAGCGCTCACGGTTGGCAGAGTGCCTGGACCGTAAACGTCGAAAGCCGACATACCCATGCATGATCTGGTCCGAAAACCGGAATCCACTTTTCGGGATCATGCGGGAAGGCGGCCTTCCGCCGCGTTGCCTCCAAGGGTGTCTACGCGGGTGGCGGCTCTATAGCGGAAGGCGGCCGGAGGTGCAAGCCAAAGGCACGTCCGGCTTGATGCAGCCAGGCGGTCGCTATCCGCGCTTTTCGATGACGGCATAGAGCACGTTGCGGTTCTCGCCGAAGAACACCTGCGCCTCGACGGTGTTGCGGTCGACGCTGGCATTGACGATGTTCCACATATCGACCTCCGACCGCAGCAGCAACACCCAGTCCATGAATGTCTCCCGGTAGCCGGCGTCAGGCGTGCCCTCGGCGTAGTTCGCAAACAGGAAGGTGCCGTTCGGCTTCAACATCTGCAGGCAGGTCTTCGTGAGTTTCACGGCGACGTTGTGGGCGAGGTAGTCGTAAAGGCCAGAGGCGTAAATGAAGTCGAATTTGCCGAGCTTGTGGCCTCGCGTGAGCACGGTTCGCACCGAGCCGTCGATGGCTTCGACCGCGGTGCCCTGGAAGTCGCGCGCGATCAGCCCAACACTCTGGGGGTCCTGGTCGAGCGCAACCCAGCGCTTGAGCCGGCCCTCCGTCAGGGCGACCGAACGATTGGCTTCCCGCAAATGGCCGGCCGCGATCGCCAGGACCTCGGTTTGCGGCCCATTCTTGACCGCAATCTCGTCGACATATCGGGTCAGGAGGTCGCGTCGTTCCCGTGCGGCGACGCATGACGGTACGTTCTGGGTATGGCTGTACAGGGCCTTGCCGATCTCCGAGGCGTTGGCCACGCTCTCTGCCACATGCGGATCGCAATAGATGTAATCAAGCAACTGCGCGTCGCCGGAATAGCCCCTGGGCTTGGTGAACGACCAGTGCGTCAGCGGATCCTCGAGAAAATACTTCAGGATCGGATGGCTCTGCGCGACCGGTATCAACGCATGCCAGACGTCGGGATGAACCTTGGAATGCAGGCCATTCAGAAAGGACAGCAAGCGACCGACGATCTCGGCCGGGTTCTTGTCCTGTTCGACCTGCTGCTGTGTCGCGTGGAGAATGAGGGCCAGCTCAGCACGCGCGGTTTCGAACGCTTCGCCATGATGCTCGAGCTTTCCCCGAGGCAGCGTGCCGGCGAGCATCTCGGCAGTAATCAAGCTTTTGCCATCAAGAACGGTCTGCACGCCATCACTCCATAGTTAACAGTCGGTTAACTTATTGCGTAGAATGCTCCCTTTGCCAATGTCGAGCCGACGGCATTTTATCGTTATGATTAATTTCCCGCCAACCATGTTCCTCTTTAGACGGCTTTCGGCCCGAATTCCGGGTTCGAGTTAACGGAAACTTGTCTTGCGCGATTGCATTTGTTTGCCCGGCGTCGCAATCGCCGTCGCGTCCAAGGAGCCGGCCCGCGTGGGGGCAGAAGCTGGAAATGAGTTCGGAAAACAAAATCCCTTTCAAACGGGGTCTATTGTGATGAACGAACACCTGTCATCCGTATTGGTCGATGCGGTTGATGCGGAGCCGTACGAGCCGCGCTACGAACTGGGGGCCGACGAGCTTCGCACCCTTTACCGCACGGAAGCGCAGGCGACGCGAAGAGGGGAAGCCAGGCCAGGGCTTTGGATCGCGGTTGCGATCTATCTCTTGTTTTCGGCAACCGATCTGCTGCTGATCCCGGATGTGGCCGCCTATACGATCACGGCGCGCTTCACGGTCGGATTGAGCGCGCTTTTGATCCTGGAAGCGCAGCTTCGCCATGGCGTCGGGACGGAATGGCTCGACGTGACCTGCGCCGGGGCCATTATCTTTGGCTATGTTGGTTGGCTGTGTCCGGCGATTATGGGCGCGGACAAGGAAAGTGTCTCTTACTATATGGTCTTTGGGACCATATTCATGATGAGCGCCAATCTTTTCTTTACGTTCAATTTCAAGCTTTCTATCGTAACTTCCGCAATAATTTTATGTATACTTTACATTGTAAACTACTTTGTTCCTTCAACCCTCACATACAAAATGGTGTTTGGGGCTTTCTATGTTTCTTGTTTCACGTTCACCTCGTATGTGAACTGGAAACTAAATGAGGAACGCTACAACGTCTTTCTGAATGCCCTGGAAGCCAAGATCCAGCACAATGAGGCGACCGAACGCGGCAAGGCCCTGCTGAGGTTGTCGCGGACCGATCCGCTTACAGGTCTGGAGAACCGGCGCGCGATCGACGAGAAGCTGCGGGACTACTGGAGCGATTGGCAAAAGGTCGGCACCAGCTTCGGGGCGATCCTCATCGACGTGGACTTCTTCAAGAAATTCAACGACTGCTACGGCCACCAGGAAGGCGACCGCTGCCTGATCCATGTCGCCAATGCCCTTAGCGAGATGATCAAACAGTATAATGGTTCCATAGGCCGCTACGGCGGCGAAGAGTTCATCGTCCTGGCGCGCATGGAGACAAAAGAGCAGATCCTGAACATCGCGGAAGCCATTTGCAGCACGGTGGAGAACCTGGCGCTTACCCACGAGCTCCGGCGCGACGGCGTCTCGATCGTAACGGTGAGCGTTGGCGCCGCATTCACCAGGACGCAGACCGGGGCCAAGCTGGAGAAGATCATCCACGAGGCCGATCGCGCTCTCTACCTGGCAAAAGCCGGCGGCCGAAATTGTGCCCGGCTGTTCGATCCAACCGATCCGCAAAGCAGCGACGAGAGTGAGAACATTGCGGCCTTGCTGAAGATCGCGATCGGCCAGAATCTCGTTTCACTCGTTTACCAGCCCATCCAGGATGTCAAATCGGACCGGGTTGAAGCGGTGGAGGCTCTGATGCGCCTCAAGATGCTGGACGGCACATCGGTTCCGCCGAGCCTGTTCATTCCCGTCGCCGAACGAACCGGCGCGATCCTGGAACTCGGGCGCTGGGCGATAAGGACAGTGTGCGCCGAGCTCCTGGCAGACGATCACGTCCATGTCGTCAGTGTCAACGTCTCCCCGATCCAGCTCAAGACCCCGGGCTTCGCAACGTCTGTCGCGACCATTCTGGGCGAGACCCGCGTCGCCGGCAGCAGACTGGCCTTCGAGATCACCGAAGGGCTGGAGATGGAGATGCATTCGGACATCCTGCGCTGCATCAGCGACCTGAAGCTGCTCGGGATCAAGATATGGCTCGATGATTTCGGGACGGGCTTCGCGGGCCTTTCGTGGCTTCGCCTGATCGATTTCGATACGGTGAAGATCGACCGCTCGTTTCTTCACGACTGCAGCTCCCCGAGCGGCAAGGCAATGCTGCAGGACATTATCACCCTGGTCCGAAATCGCGGCCACAAGATCCTGGTCGAAGGGGTGGAAACCGACGAGCAGATGGTCTTGATGCGCGAATTCGGCATAGACAAGATCCAGGGCTTCCATGTCGGCCGCCCCGCTCCCGCCGTCAGTTTCCAGGCAAAGCGGGCCATGCGCAAACGGTCATTTGCCGTGCTTAAGTCCGCATGATGGTGGCCTCTTTCCGACGTTTGGCTTAGCCGCCGTCAAAAGCCGTGCTACCGGTCGCCAATCAACGCGTTGCGTAGCGCCTGGATCTGCCGGTTCAAGGCATCGAGCTCGGCCAGCTTCATGCCCGAGCGCTCAATCAAGGTCTCATTCAGGCAGTTGCATTGGACCAGCAGCCCGCGCCCGGCTAATGTCAGATCGACCTGCACCTGGCGTTCGTCGGTCTGGCTGCGCTGGCGTGTCACCAGCCCGGCCTGCTCCATTCGCTTTACCAGCGGCGTGACGGTGCTCGATTCCAGAGCGAGCCTGTGGGCGATGGTGCCGACCGACATGCCGTCAGCCTCTCCAAGTGCGTTCAGTACCAGGTACTGCGGATAGGTGATGCCCATCTCATCCAGCATCGGCTTGTAAGTGCGATTGATCGCCATGCTGGTGGCATAGAGCGTGAAACAGAGCTGGTTATCCAAAGGGAGAGGCACGGCGAATTCCTTCTTGCCGATACGGCCATCAATTCGATACCACGAAAAATGATATCGCGATATATATTTTCGTGGACAAGCGTTTTGGACTGAGCTAGCTCTATCATTATCGCGATATTGTTTATCGCGAAAACAATTGAAGGAGATTGAGATGACCTCGCAAACCAAGCCCAGTTCCGGCAGCGGTACGATCACCACCAAGGACGGAACGCAGATTTACTACAAGGACTGGGGGACCGGGCAGCCTGTCGTCTTTCATCACGGCTGGCCGTTGAGCAGCGACGATTGGGACGCTCAGATGCTGTTCTTCCTGTCACAGGGCTACCGTGTCATTGCACATGATCGTCGTGGCCACGGCCGCTCGACCCAGACCGATATCGGCAACGAGATGGATACCTATGCCGCCGACGTCGCGGAACTCGCAGCCCATCTGGACCTCAAGAACGCCATCCATGTCGGCCATTCGACCGGCGGCGGCGAAGTGGCGCGTTATGTCGCCAAGTATGGCGCCGGCGGCCGTGTCGCCAAGGCGGTGCTGATCGGCGCGGTGCCGCCAATCATGCTCAAGACTGCCGCCAATCCCGGCGGCCTGCCGATCGAAGTGTTCGACGGCTTCCGCTCTGCCCAGGCAGCCAATCGCGCCCAGTTCTTCCGCGATGTTCCCGCCGGTCCATTCTATGGGTTCAACCGCCCGGGCGCGGACATCTCGCAGGGCGTCATCGACAATTGGTGGCGCCAGGGCATGATGGGCGGCACCAAGGCGCATTATGATTGTATCAAGGCGTTCTCGGAAACCGACTTCACGGAGGATCTGAAGGCAATCGACGTGCCGGTCCTGGTCATGCACGGAGACGACGACCAGATCGTTCCGATCGCCGACTCGGCGCTGCTGACGATCAAGCTGCTCAAGAAGGGCGAGCTTAAGGTCTACGAGGGTTTTCCGCACGGCATGGCCACAACCCATGCCGATGTCATCAACGCCGACCTGCTGGCCTTCTTCAAGGCATAGGGCTTTCCGAATAGCCTACAAAAATGCACCCGCCATCAGGCGGGTGCATTTTTTGTGAGGTTCAGATTAGCGTGATCTAGGCAACTAACTGCGCTTTGCGTGCTTCCTTCATGTTCGGCAGGAACACGGTGAGCAATCCAAGAAACGGCAAATACGAGCAGATCTGGAAGACGAAATCGATGCCCTTCATGTCGGCGACGATGCCGAGCACGGCCGCCGCGATGCCGCCCATGCCGAAGGCGAAGCCGAAGAAGATGCCGGCGATCATGCCGACGCGGCCCGGCACGAGCTCCTGCGCAAAGACGACGATGTTCGAGAAGGCCGAGGACAGGATCAGGCCGATCAGCACCGTCAGCACCATCGTCCATTCCAGATTGGCGTAGGGCAGGGCGAGTGTGAAAGGCAGCACGCCGACGATGGAGAACCAGATCATCGCCTTCTGTCCGTAGCGGTCGCCGAACGGGCCGCCGAGCAGGATGCCCAGCGCCGAGGCACCGAGGAACAGGAACAGCATGACTTGGCTCATCTGCACCGAAACGCCGAACTTATGCATGGAATAGAAGGTGTAGTAGCTGGCGAGGCTGGCGATGTAGGCATTCTTGCTCAGCACCAGCAATGTCAGCACGATCAATGCATTCGTCACCTTGCGGCGCGGGAAAGGCGAAACGAAGCTCGCCGCCTTGCGGGTGCCCTGCGCGGCACGCAGCCGGCTGTACCAGCCGCCGACCTGCCACAAAACGATGATGCCGATCAGCGAGCCGACGGCGAACCAGGAAATGCTGGTCTGGCCGAACGGCACGACGATGAAGGCCGCCAGCAGCGGCCCCATGGACTGGCCGAAATTGCCGCCAACCTGGAACAGTGACTGCGCCAGGCCGAAGCGGCCGCCGGAGGCGAAGCGGGCGATGCGCGAGGATTCCGGATGGAATATCGCCGAGCCGATGCCGATCAGCGAGGCGCCGATCAGCAGCAGCGAATAATGCCCGGCATAGGCGAGCACAATCAGGCCGATCAGCGATGACGCCATGCCGTAGGGCAGCGAATAGGGCATCGGCCGCTTGTCGGTGATCATGCCGATCACAGGCTGCAGCAGCGATGCCGTCACCTGGAAGGTGAAGGTCAACAAGCCGATCTGCCAGAAATCGAGGCCATAATTCTCTTTCAGGAGCGGGTAAATGGCCGACAGCAGCGACTGCATGATATCGTTGATGCAATGGCAGAAGCTCACCGCCAGGATGACGGTGAAGGCCGTCGCCTGGGCTGAAGCGTGACTGGTGGTCGCCGGTGGGGCGACGCTGGCGGCTATCGTATCGGTCAAGGTAGGCTCCGTGGTCTTTTTGGCGGGCAGGGCCGCAGGCAGTTGACGGACGCACCTGCGGCCGCCTTGTCGGACGCTCCTGTGGAGCGCTTGGGGACGGTGCCTTATAAGCTGCTTGCGGGATGACTTCTTTCGTGGTTTGGTCCAATAGTTTCGCAAGTGGGCCATATCGGATGCCGCACGGCAAAGAAGTCTTTCACGCTGGCAACGCCAATCTCGGCCAGTTGCACGAGAGCCGCTGGCAGTGGCTTGAGCAAGTGGCCGGGCCGGCGGTGGCATTGCCGACCGAATATCCCGATGGCTACCGTGTGCCGCAGCACCGCCACAGCCGCAGCCAGCTCTTGCATGCGCTTGTCGGCGTGGTGTTGGTGACGACGCGCTACGGGCGCTGGATGGTGCCGCCGGACCACGCGATGTGGATTCCAGCCGGCACCGAGCATTCCGTCGAGATGCTGGGCGATGTCTCGATGCGCTCGGTCTATGTCATGCCACAGGCGATCCCCGGGCTGCCGGAAGGCTTGCGCGTCGTCGGCGTCACCGACCTGATGCACAGCCTGATCGTGGAATCGGAAAAGCTGCCGCAAGGCGGCGTTCTGGAAGGACGCGGTGGGCTGATCATGAACCTTTTGCTGCACGAAATCCCGACCTTGCCGGAACGGCCGCTCGGCCTCCCATTCCCGTCCGATCCGAGGCTGTCGGCGCTCTGCCGGCGCTTCGTCGCGGCACCGTCGCCGCATGCGACGATCGATGAATGGGCGGATGCCGCCGGCATGAGCCGCCGCTCCTTCACCCGCGCCTTCCAGCGCCAGACCGGCCTGTCGCTGTCGACATGGCGCCAGCAGGCCTGCCTGTTCGCGGCGCTGCCCAGGCTAGCGGACGGCGAGCCGATCACCAGGGTGGCGCTCGATCTCGGCTATGACAGCGTGCCGGCCTTCATCACCATGTTCAAGCGCATGCTGGGGAACTCGCCGCGCGGCTATATGCGCGGCGCACGAGAGAGCGTCGAGGTCGCTCGTCGCCTGGTCGGCCCGGTTCGGTTGGAAAGCTCTGTGCCGTAACGGCAGGTGCTGTTCTAGAGCGTTTCACCGTTTCACTGAAACGGCGATCTGCTCTAACTCTTTGTTTTGACGCGGTTCTAGACGGAAAACCGCTTCACACTTTTCCTGGAATTGCTCTAGTCGAACAGGCTCGACACCGATTCTTCGGTCGCGGTGCGCGAAATGGCTTCGCCCATCAGGTCGGCGATCGAGATGACGCGGATGTTGGGCGCGTCGAGCACGCCCTGGGTGGGCTGGATGGAATCGGTGATCACCAGTTCCTGCAGCTTCGAGCCGCTGATGCGGGCAACCGCACCGCCCGACAGCACACCGTGGGTGATATAGGCGGTGACGCTGGTGGCGCCGTTGGCCAGCAGCGCATCGGCGGCGTTGCACAGCGTGCCGCCGGAATCGACGATGTCGTCGATCAGCAGGCAATCCTTGCCGGCGACCGCGCCGATGATGTTCATGACTTCCGATTCGCCGGGCCGTTCGCGGCGTTTGTCGACGATGGCCAGTTGCGCATCGAAGCGCTTGGCCAGCGCACGGGCGCGGACCACGCCGCCAATGTCGGGCGAAACCACCACGACGTTGCCGAGTTGCTTGTATTTGGCCTTCACGTCGCGGGCCATCACCGGCACGGAAAACAGATTGTCGGTCGGAATGTCGAAGAAGCCCTGGATCTGGCCGGCATGCAGGTCAAGCGTCAGAACGCGGTCGACACCGGCGCGGGTGATCATGTTGGCGACCAGCTTGGCCGAGATCGGCGTGCGGCCGGAGGCGCGGCGGTCCTGCCTGGCGTAGCCGAAATAGGGGATGACCGCCGTGATGCGCTTGGCCGAGGAACGCATGAAGGCATCGATCATGATGAGCAATTCCATCAAATGATCGTTGGTTGGGAACGAGGTCGATTGCAGGATGAAGACATCCTCGCCGCGCACATTTTCCTGGATTTCGACGAAGATTTCCTGGTCGGCGAAGCGTCTGACCGTGGCTTTGCCCAGCGGGACGTTGAGGTACCGGGCGACCGCTTCGGCCAGCACCCTGTTGGAATTGCCCGCGAAGAGTTTCATGCACGGTTCCTGGTGGAGGATGATGAGACCTGACGGACTCGCTTGCGCCCTTTAACCGGGCTTTTAGCGGCCCGCGCCGGTATTGCAAGCGCCGAGATCGGGAATCCGCCGGCTAAACTCAAGAAAGCTCCGCGCCATCGCCGGGCTGCAACAGGGAGCAGCGGACTTGCGCTGCTCCTTCTTCTCGTTGGGCATCGGATTTTCCCAAACCGTCTCCACTTTTGGGTCCGATGCCTCTAGCCCGCCTTGCCGCCGAGCCAGGCCGCGAATTGGTCGATGGTCTGGTCGGCGATCGCCTGCATGGTGGCCGGCGAGACCCCCTTCCAGCTGTCGCCGCCCGCGCTGGCGCCGGAATTGACCGACGGGGCCTTCTGCTGACCATTGATGCGGTGCAGCCGGTTGCCGGCGGGGTCATAGACATCCCAGACGTAGATGACGGTGGTGTCGGCGCCTTCCGACATCGTCGAGAAATAGCCCTTCAGCACATGTGTCACGGTCTGGTCGGCGCTGCCGGCGAGCGTGATACCGCGCTGCCTGGCGCGCGTCTGCAACTCCGCCGTCAGAGGTGTCGCGGCCTCGACCGATGCGCCGACGATCGGCGCGATCTGCAGGCGGGTCTTCGACAGGATGGCAGCGCTTTGGGCTGATGTGACCGGTGCGGCGGTGGTTGCGGAAGCGCCCGCCGTGCTGGTGGCGGGCCCGGCCGGAACCGTGCTGCCTGACGTTGCGGGCAGCGTCTGGGTCGACGTCGCCGGCGGCGTGATCGCCGACGGTTCGAGCACGTCCTTTGCGTTGGTGCAGGCGGCAAGAGCCAATGCCACAAGCAATGACACGGTCGTCACATGCGATCGTCTCATTTGCCTTCTAACTCCTTGGCGAAGAACGCCTCCCACTGTGGATTCACTGTACGATCAAGTCGAGATCATGGCGGGACAGCGGCTTGGGCTGGGATTCGGTGGTCAGGTAGGTGCGGCCAAGCGTCATCGCCGTCTCGGTATCGGAGTCCATGATGATCATATGGGCGAACAGCGTCATGCTGGGCGCGATCGGTTCGGGATTGCCCTGGTAGAACATCGGCATGTCCATCCAGGACGGGGTGAAGCGGGCGCCGACTGAATAGCCGCAGGCGTTCAGCCGGTGCTTGGTCAGGCCGTGCGCCTCCATGGTGCGGGCATGAGCATCGAAGACGTCGCCGAAGCTGTTGCCCGGCGTCATCGCCTTTTCGACAGCCAGAAGTGCCGCGCGGGCGGCGTCGAACAGTTCCTGATGGCGCTTCGACACCTTGCCGGTCAGCACCGTGCGCATCATCGGTGCGTGGTAGTGGTTGAAGACGCCGGCCCATTCGAGCGTCAGCTGGTCATTTTTGGTGAGCTTGCGGCGGCCGGCCTTGTAGCGGCACAGCAGCGCATCGACGCCGGAGCCGATGATGAATTCGTTGGCCGGATAGTCGCCGCCGCCGGCAAAGATCGCACCCTGCATGGCGGCCAGGATCAGGGCTTCGTCGCCGCCTTGCTTGATCAGCGGCAGCGCCGCGTCGAGCGCATCATCGGAAAGATTGGCGGCCTTCTCGGCCTTGGCGACCTCGGCCGGGCTCTTGAACAGGCGCAGACGGCCGACAATGCCGGACGCATCGGCGATCTGGCCGAAGGTCTGCAACTGTTCGTCGAGCCGTCGGCCATTGAACGCGGTCAGGCCATGGGTGTCGTATTCGACACCGATGCGGGCGCCGAGCAGGTCGAGTTCGTTGAGCAGATTGCGCAGGTCGACCGCCGGATTGGCCCCGTTGCGGTCCGTCCACAAGACGATGTTGTCGATAATTGAGGTCTGACGCGCCTGGCGCAGGTCGGCCGAGCGGGTCAGAAGCACCATCGAACCGTCGGCCTTCACCACCAGGCACTGGAAGAAGCAGAAGCCGAACGTATCGTAGCCGGTCAGCCAGTACATGCTTTCCTGCGCGAACAGCAGGATGGCGTCGAGCTTCTTTTCGGCCATCTCGATGATCAGCCGGTCGCGCCGCGCGTCAAATTCAGATCGTTCAAAATGCAGCGCCATTATTCCCTCTCCAAGACAATTGCCGAAACCTGCCGGCCGTAATCGGGCTCCTTGCGATGCGTGGTGCGCCGGTAGGAGTAGAACAGGCCCTCCTCGGCGTAAGTGCAGCGGTCGAGGCCCTCAGCCGTCACGCCGGCCTTGGCCAACCGGTCAACCGTGTAGCGGTTGAGGTCGAACATGGCATGGCCGGCATTGGCGGACGGCGTGAAATAGAGGATGTTTTCGGCGTCGGCATCGACAAAGCGGGCGACGAATTCCGGGCCGACCTCGTAGTTTTTCGGGCCGATGGAGGGGCCCAGCACGGCGACGATGTTTTGGCGCCGGGCGCCGAGGCTTTCCATCGCCAGGATGGTGTTTTCGAGCACGCCGGTGAAGGCGCCTTTCCAGCCGGCATGCGCGGCGCCGATGACGCGCGCCTGCGCATCGGCGAACAGCACGGGACCGCAATCGGCGGTCGAGGCGCCGATGGCGATGCCCGGCCGGTCGGTGACGATGGCGTCTGCCTTGGGCCGCTCGCCGGCAAAGGGTTCGCTGACGCTGATGACGTCGGGCGAATGGACCTGCCAGGCGGTCAACAGATGGCTCGCCGGCACGCCCATCCAGGCGGCGACGCGGCCGCGGTTCTCGGCGACCAGCGCCTGGTCGTCATTCGATCCGGTGCCGATGTTGAGGCCCTGGTAGATGCCGCTGGAGACACCGCCGATGCGGGTGAAATAGCCGTGGCGGACGCCTTGTGCCTGCGCCTTGTCCAGCAGCGGCGACCGAACGGGATCCGGTTTGGTCTGATTCAGCATGCGGGCGTTGTTGTCCGTGTGGGCGGTTTCGTCAAGAAGAAGGTGCTTGGTCGAGAACAGGCGCTGCAAAGCGCGGACGGGAGATTGGGAGGGGCGGCGGTAAAAAGTCAATCCGCCCCGGCGAAGGGCCGAACCGCCACGCCGCGGGGCAGTACCGCAAGCACCTTGAACAGCTCGCCCATGGCTTGCGGCCCTGCGAGGCGCTCGACGTCCCCGGCGATCCTTTCGCGCGCCGCCTGGCCGGCATCGGCGCCAAGCCGGCCGGCGCGCTCGAGGATACCCATGCCGAGGAGGAAGTCGCCCTGTGTCGTCAGATGAGCTTCGAGGCCATGTGCACGCACGATCGCGGCAAGGGCGGCGAAATCGACATGGGAGGTGAGGTCGGCCTCACCGGGATTGGCCAGCACATCTTCGTGATCGTGGCTGCGCAAGGCCTGAAGCGTGTCCCCGACACCCGGCTGGAGATGGCCGTAGTCGAGAAACAGGCCAACGCCGCCATGCCTGGATATGCGCTCGGCGATCGTTGCCATGAGTGCGGTGCGGGCAGGCGCCACTTCGGCAATCGCACCTTGCGGCGCTTGAGTGGCATCGGCGGGCAGCAGCGTTGGGTCGACCGAACCGGCGCCGGCGAAGAAGCAAAGGTCGTTGGTTTCGTCGAGGCCGACCATGCGCTCGCGCCAGCCGGTGCCGGCGCGGACGAACTGGCGGATGGGCACGGCGTCGAACAGTTCGTTGCCGACGATGAACAGCGGTTGCTGCGGCAAGGTCTCGATGGTTTCATGCCAGCCAACCGCGAAGGGTGTGGCGCCAAGCGTCTGCTTCTGCACCTCGGTCAGGCGCGGGCTGGTTTCGATCATGGCGAAGAGGGCGCCGTTAGCCAGCTCCGGATCAAGCCGCGACAGCGTGCGCAGCATGTCCTTCATCAGCGTGCCGCGGCCGGGGCCGATCTCGGCGAAGGTGGCCGGCAGCGGCCGGCCGCTCGCCTGCCATGCCTGGTACATCCACACGGCGACCAGTTCGCCGAACATCTGGCTGATTTCCGGCGCGGTGATGAAGTCGCCGGCCGCACCAAAAGGTTCGCGCGTCGTGTAGTAGCCGTCCGCCGGGTCGAACAGGCACAGCGCCATATATTCGTTGATCGGAAGCGGCCCCAAGGCCTCGATCAGGTCAACGATGCGGGTTTTCAGCCGTGTCATGCCGGCTGCGGCTGCGTCACCGGCTTGGCGGTCAGCATCGCCCAGATACCGGCCAGCACCATCGGCGTCGACAGGATCATGCCCATGGTCAGCCAGTTGGTGCCGAGGAGGTAGCCGAGCTGCTGGTCGGGCTCTCGGAAGAACTCGACGAAAATGCGCGACAGGCCGTAGCCGCAGATGAAGGCGCCGCCGACGAAGCGCGGCGTCTTCAACTTGAGGCGCGAATGGGTGAGGATGCGCAGCACGAGGAACAGCACCACGCCTTCGAGAAGCGCCTCGTAGAGCTGGCTCGGGTGACGGGCAAACGGCCCGCCATTGGGAAACTCGAAAGCCCAGGGCACGTCGGTTGGCCGGCCCCACAGCTCGGAATTGATGAAATTGGCGACGCGCACCAGGCCAAGGCCGACCGGCACGCCGGCGGCCACGACGTCAAACAGCGACCAGATGCGGATGCCGCGCTTGATGGAAAACAGCGTCATGGCGAGGATGACGCCGAGCAGGCCCCCATGGAACGACATACCGCCTTGCCAGACCGCCAAGATGTCGAGCGGGTGGGCGATGTAGCGCGGCAGATCATAGAACAGCACATAACCGGTGCGGCCGCCCAGCACGACGCCGATGGCCGCCCAGACGATGAAGTCGTCGAGATCCTCCGGCTTCATCGGCAGGACGCCGTTCGGCCATAGCTTGGCATTAGAGGCGAGCCGCTTGGCATACCACCAGGCGAACAGGATGCCGACGATATAGCCGACGCCATACCAATGCACCGCCAGCGGCCCGATCTGGATGAGGATCGGGTTGATGTTGGGGAAGGGTAAGGAGGCCAGCGGCAGCAGGAAATATTCGTTCAACGGGGAACTCTCGGTTGCGAACGTGTTTGGGCGCCGGACCATGCGGCAGGGTTTTGGCAGGGTCAAGGCAAGGTGGGCGCTCCCGACTTGATGCCGCAGCAGGCTTCAACGTTCTTGCATTCCGCGCGCAGCGCCACTACGTCATTTCAATCAAGCGAGGATTTGCCATGTCGACCGGACCGAACCGCATTCTCGATGAATTCGCCAAGCTGATGACTGATGCCGCCGGCGCTGCCCAGGGCGTGCGCCGGGAGGTGGAGACCGCCTTCAAAGGCCAGGCCGAACGCATCCTCAACACCATGGACGTGGTGCAGCGCGAAGAGTTCGAGGCAGCGCGCGAGATGGCCGCCAAGGCCCGGGAAGAAAACACCCGCCTTGCCGCCCGTATCGAGGTGCTCGAGGCGAAGCTTGCGGAACTGGCCGGTGACGCCGCACCGGCGGCGGCGGCCAAGTCCCGCGCAAAAAAATAATCGTTAAACTTTTCCACATAGCCCGATCCTGAAAAGCGCTTTGCCGTGAATCGCTTAACGGCATTGCATGAATCTTTGTGACAGCGGCTTTCCACATGCGAATGACGCAGTGCGAAAAATTGGGCTGTTCACGCGACTCCCGATCAATAGACTGAATTTGTTGCATGATTCGGAGCAGGGTCATGCGACCGGGCGGTGGGGTCCGGTCTGGGGTCTTTGCGTCGAGAAGTAGTCTTTTGCGCAGGAAAGTCCTGGCCGTCCGAGTTCTAGACAAGATTGTTCGTTGTGTGTGCCCTCCCGCGGAGCGTGTGGCGGCGCTCGTACAGAACGACAGGAAGCATTCCATGGAACTTCTCGAACTCGAATTCTCCCGCGAAATCCATCCGGTGGATGTTATCGAGCAGGTGGCCCACAACAACGACTGGTCCTTTGAGCGGGCAGGTGACGACGAGATTTCGATCTCGGTTGCCGGAAGCTGGACCGACTATCACGTCTCCTTTTCGTGGATGGAGGATTTCGAAGCGCTGCACCTGGCCTGTGCCTTCGACATCAAGGTGCCGGAGACCCGCGCGCTGGAAGTGATGCGGCTCTTGTCGTTGATCAATGAGCAGATGCTGTTTGGCCATTTCGACCTCTGGGAGCAGGAGGGCGCGATTATGTTCCGCCAGTCGCTGCTGCTGGCCGGCGGGGTCGAGCCGTCGAGCCAGCAGGTCGAAGTGTTGCTGTCGTCGGCGCTGGAAGCCTGCGAATGCTATTTCCAGGCGTTCCAGTTCGTCGTCTGGTCGGGAACCTCGGCCAAGGACGCCCTGGCCGGCGTGCTGTTCGAGACCTACGGCAACGCCTGAGACCCCGTAAGGCAGACAAGAACCAAGATGAGTTCGAACAGCGAGCGCAAGCCCGAGATCAGTTTTGCCGATTTCGATCGTGTCGACATCCGCGCCGGCACGATCGTCGAGGCCGAACCGTTTCCCGAGGCGCGCAAGCCCGCATTCAAGCTGAAGATCGATTTCGGCGCCGGCATCGGCATCAAGAAATCGTCGGCGCAGATCACCAAATACTATACACCGGAGACGCTGATCGGCCGGCAGGTGTTCGCGGTGGTCAATTTCCCGCCGCGCCAGATCGGTCCGTTCATGTCGGAAGTGCTCACTCTCGGCTTTCCCGACGAAGAGGGCGCCGTGGTGCTCGGCGCCATCGAGCGTAAGGTGCCGGATGGCGGGCGGTTGTTTTAGGGTCCCGACTGGGGATCAGAATCCCAGGCGAACCGGGATAGATTGATACTCCTTTCGGCAGATGCTTCAGCATGGATTCATGCCGATGACCTGGCAGGAGTGTCGCGCGTGGACATCATCTGCTTTTCCTGTCCGCGTCGACCGATTTCCTTATTCTGTATAATTTGAACTGCTTGCCTTCGGCGATTAATTCAAGATTGCCGTGTCGTGGCGGGCCGCTCTCCGGCGTGATTACCAGCAGATAGTCAAAGTCACGGGTCCAATGCGCTGCATACGCCGCCTCGACCGGTGGGGAAGCACCGGCAGCGTAGGCCTCCAGTTCAGACATCGGAATAGGCCCGCCTTGCGGTATGGTCAGGTTTGCTACTTCCGGCCGGGGCCTCACCGGCTGTTTTCCCGGATAGGTGAACAGCGTTGGCATCAGTGCATTGCGTGTGACTACGGCCAACGCGGCAGCATTGTACATTGGATAAAGGAGCAGATTCGTCGGCGGGTCATCTGGGAGGCCATTCTGGCCGGTAAGGATTCGCGAACCCATTGGAATTGCGTCGAACGCGGTCATAAGGGCACGATATTCGCTGCGGCACGACAATTGCGCCCAGATCGTGATGCCACTGTTTGCAAGCCCGGCGCCAAACGCCAGCGCGACGAGAAGTGTTCCACGCGAGCCCTGCGGACGCTTGATCGTGACGAAGGCTGGCAGGATCAGAATAAGCGCCAGAAGAACGCGCCCGTCGACAAAGGCCGTGTCTGCAACGCGAAACGGCATGACAATGAACAGACACAAGAGCCCAAAGCCTATCCAGCAGCCGACGCCAGAGACCGCCACCATCCTGTGCTTCACCGCAAGGTAACTGAGAATGATCAGCACCACGGTCACGGCTGAGGAAGTGTATCTGCTGAAGCCGTTGACTTGAACCAGCGCCAACAATTTCGCCGACAGGGCCCATTCGGTTCCTTCGCCACCCACTTTGCCGCCGTAGGCGAGCGCCAGGGCGCCAACTGCGACGACCGGAGCAGACATTCCGGTAACCAGCAAGGTCGTGCGTTTCCAATTCTCAATATGGCCGGGCCAGCGGGAGAGTTCGTACAGTCCCACCACAATGCCATACAGGCCGAGGGCAAATAAGTGAGAGATATACAGAACCACGACGAAGACGGCATGGATCGCAAGGCGCAGCGGCAGAGCCCGTTCCGCAAGCCAAATCCAAACCGCGATGGACCAAAGAACGATCCCGAACCCAAATTCGAAATTCACGAATCCGAAAGCGAAAGGCATGGCGTAGAGGAAGAGCGAAGCGACGAAACCGCTGAGGATCACACGCCCTTGTGCGGCCGCTCCGACGGCCATTGCCCCGCTGACGACCAGCATTTGCGAGACTAGATAGAAAAGCTTTGATGCCAGCTCGATCCCGATCAAGCGTCCAGCGAACGGGACAACGAGATCCATGGCTAGATTAGGATAGGGTGCCCATGCGGCCTCATAGTAGGGATGGGCCTCGGGCGTACCGGCGCGCATCAGGATCGACATTCTTGCGAGATGATTTGGATAGTCCGCCATAGCCGGTATGTCGACGAGCAGTACGGGCAAGAAAGCCATCACCAGCAAAACTGTCAGCAAGATACCTTCGGGCCCGATGAAATGGCTCGTGTAACTGTTGATTCTGTTGGAGACTGTTGCTTCGAACATGCCGCAATGTAGGTAGAAATGGTAAATTTTGAGTCGCCGACATTTGCCAGAATTCTCCATGTCTTGGGAGGGCGAGATGGCGGCGCGCCTCAAGTATGGATGACTACGCAGCCCTGGACTGCATTATCAATTTGACTTGGTCATGGCTCCGAAGTCGCACAATACAAGCTATGACCCCAAGCCATCCCTTTGAAACAAGGTGCCGTGGCAGACTAACGGTTGATCATGCGTCGCCACGCTTTGTCATCCGTGGCGGTGCGTTGGCTTCGCCCTTGGATAACGAAAAGCACAGTCAGGCCGCGAGCTTTCGCGGTGTGCCCAGTGCTTCCTCGACCGTATCGAGAAACATCTCCGCACAGGCTTTCCAGCTATAGCGCATGGCACGTTCGCGGGCTTCGGCACGGTCTACATTGAGCGCCGCAAGCGAGGCCTCGCGCAGATCGTTGGAGACCGCGCCGCCAAAACCGTCGCCGACAATATCGATCGGCCCGGTCACCGGATAGGCGGCAACCGGCGTGCCGCTGGCCAGTGCCTCGATGATGACGTTGCCGAACGTGTCGGTGCGGCTCGGGAAGACGAAGACGTCGGCCGAGGCATAGATCTCGGCCAGTTCGTCGTTGGGGCGATGGCCGAGGAAATTCGCTTGCGGGTATTTCGCCTTCAGCCTGGCAAGCTCGGGGCCTTCGCCGACGATCACCTTGCTGCCCGGCAGGTCGAGGTCGAGGAAAGCACTCAGGTTCTTTTCGATGGCGACGCGGCCGACGCAGAGGAAGACAGGGCCGGGGAAGCCGAGATCCTTCTTCTTGTCGGGCCGGAAATGATCGGTATCGACGCCGCGCGTCCACGGCCGCAGCTTGGTGAAGCCGCGCGCCGAGAGGTCGTCGGCGAGTGACTGGGTGGCGACCAGCGTGCCCTGGCCGGAATTGTGGAAATCGCGCAGCCAGCGATAGGCCCAGCTTTCCGGCACCGGCAGGCGGGCGCTGAGATATTCGGGAAAGCGCGTGTGATAGCTGGTGGTGAACGGCCGGCCGGCGTTGCGGCAATAGCGCCGCGCCATGATGCCGAGCGGTCCTTCGGTGACGATGTGGATGTGGTCGGCCTTGCCGGCGTCGATCAGGCGCGCGACATGGCCGGGCGTGGTCAGCACCAGCCTGATGTCGGGATAGGTCGGCAAGGGCAGGGTGCGGAATATATTGGGCGTCAGGAAATCCACCGCGACATCGAAGGATTTCAGCGTCTCGGTGAGCCGCTCCAGCGTGTGGACAACGCCGTTGACCTGCGGGCGCCAGGCATCGGTGACCATCAATATGCGCATGGCGGCCCTTTGCAGGAAAGGTCGACGGTTGCCTCGAGACGATGCCGGAACGGCGACCAGCCTGCTGCTCTCGCTTCGCTCCAGCGCACCCGAACGGGTACGGGGTTGAAGTGAGGCGGCAAGGCCGAATCAATTGTGGTCGCGCGCTTCATGCGCGCTCTTGATCATGGTTTCATGACGGGCGGATGAAGCCGGTTTCCACTTTTCGGAATTGCGCCCGGTTATGCGGGAACCTTGATGATGGCGCGCAGTCCGCCGAGCGGGCTGTCTTCAAGGGTGATGTCGCCGCCATGGGAGCGGGCGATGTCGCGGGCGATCGACAGGCCGAGCCCGGTGCCGCTGGCATCGAGGTTGCGGGCCTCGTCGAGCCGCACGAAAGGCTTGAACACGTCTTCGCGTCGGTCGGCGGGAATGCCCGGACCATCGTCGTCGATGGTGACCAGCAGCGAGCCGCGGCCATGGGTGGCGTTGACCTCAACCGTCTTGGCATAGCGGAAGGCGTTGCCGATGACGTTGGACATCAGCCGGGCAAAGGCGTTCGGCCGCACATGCACATCGGGGTCTCCGGCAAGCGTCGTCGACAGCTTGCGCTTGCGCAGCCTGGCCTCCTCGTCGAGCTTCTCGAAATAGGCCTCGAGATCGAACCGTCCGGCGTCTTCCGA
This sequence comes from Mesorhizobium sp. M1066, assembly GCF_040318635.1. Classification (NCBI taxonomy): domain Bacteria; kingdom Pseudomonadati; phylum Pseudomonadota; class Alphaproteobacteria; order Hyphomicrobiales; family Phyllobacteriaceae; genus Mesorhizobium; species Mesorhizobium sp. M1066. The sequence continues at coordinate 138,499 of NZ_JAMYMR010000006.1, read as the reverse complement.
AGCCTCGCCACGGGCAAAGGCGAGATAGCCTTCGAGCATCGACTGCATATCGTCGATGTCCTGGTCGAGCGCGGCCTTGGTCTCGGCCTTGCCGCCGGAAAGCGCCAACTGCAGCTTGAAGCGGGTGAGGATGGTTCGCAGGTCATGGCTGACGCCGGTCAGCATGGCAGTGCGTTGCTCGATCTGGCGCTCGATGCGCTCGCGCATCTGCATGAAGGCAAAGCCGGCGCGGCGAACCTCTTCGGCGCCGCGCGGCCGGAAGTCGCGCGGCATCGGCCGGCCCTTGCCGAAGCTTTCGGCGGCTTCGGCGAGCATCAGGATCGGCCGGATCTGGTTGCGCAGGAAGGGAATGGCGATCATCAGGAGCACCAGCGAGGTGCCGACCATCCAGATCAGGAAGATGTGGGTGTTGGAGGCATAGGCCTGGCTGCGGCGCACGAAGACGCGCAGCACCTTGCCCTCGAGCTGCACGCGCACCTCGACGATGTTGGAGTTGCCGACCGTGTCGATCCAGAACGGGCGGTTGATCTGGCGGGTGATCTCGGACGAGAGAACATCATCCAAAATCGAGAAAAACGGCTTTGGACCGGGCGCGGGCAGTGGGTCGGGCGGCAAGAGGTCGACCTTCAGCTGCATGCGGTCCTGGGCGATGCGGATGATGTTGGTGTAGTCGGCATCGCGCGGATAGGTCTCGATCAGGTCGATGATGGCGGCGATGTCGCGCACGGTGGCCTGCGACAGGCGCTGCGTCACGGTTGCCCAATGACGTTCCATGAAGACGAAGGCGACGACCGATTGCAGCAGGATCATCGGCGCGATGACGATGATCAGCGAGCGGGCATAGAGCCGCTTGGGCATATAGAGCGAGACGAGGCGCCAGAAGCGGTTCCAGGCGCGCGGCACCGCCTTCAGCGTCCGCGCGGCGCGTGCGCTCAAGCCGCCATTGCCCGGCTGTTCCAGTTCCGTGGTTGCCATTCGCTCATTTCGCTTGCCCGCAGCCGCTCAGCAGGCCGCAGGCGGCATTCTATTCCACGCTGAGCCGATACCCAATACCGCGTACGGTCTGCAGCCAGACCGGGTTGGACGGATCGCGCTCGATCTTGCGGCGCAGCCGGTTGATCTGGACGTCGATGGTGCGCTCGCCGACCTCCGAATCGTCACCGACAAGCTCGTGGCGGGGTATCGTCTCGCCGGCCCTTGCCGCGAAGATCGCCAGGATCTCCTGTTCGCGGTCGGTCAGCTTCAGCGCCTCGCCGCCACGCTTCAATTCGCGCCGGGCGATCTGGAAGGTGTAGGGGCCGAAGACCAACTGCTCGACCTTGGGCGTGGTCGCCGGGCCACCACGGCGCAGGATGTTGTTGATGCGCAGGATCAGCTCGCGCGGATCGAACGGCTTCGGCAGGTAGTCGTCGGCGCCGGCCTCAAGCCCTGAGATGCGGCTGTCGGTCTCCGACAGGGCCGTCAGCATCAGGATCGGTACGTTCTTTTCGGCCCGCAGCGACTTGGTCAGGTCGACGCCCGTCTCGCCGGGCATCATGACGTCCAGCACCAGAAGGTCGAAGTCGAGGCCGGCAAGCTTGCGCCTGGCTTCGCCGGCATTGCCGGCGACGGTGACGCGAAAGCCGTTTTCGGTCAGATACTGCTTGAGAAGATTGCGGATGCGGGTGTCGTCGTCGACGACAAGCAGATGCGGCGCGTCGTCGTCCGGCGCGGCCGCATGATCGACCCGTTCAGTGCTCTCCATGGCTTTTCCCTGACATTTTTGCGGACCCAACGTCGATCTGCGCCCTCAGTTCCGGATTGACCATCGCTTCGAGGAACCGTTCCACCAAGGTCCGTTCGGTTACTCCGGAATCCCCCAATGCAGCATGGATGCGGCGCGACTGTGGCCGCGCCAGCGCCAGCGCCAGCGCACGGCCCTTGGCCGTCGGATAAAGTTCGCGCTGGCGGCGGTCGCGCGGACCTTGCAACTGCACGACATGGTCGGTGTCAATCAACTGCTTGAGCACACGGGCCAGGCTCTGTTTGGTGATCTTCAGCACGTCGAGCAGTTCGGCGACCGTCAGGCCCGGCCTGCGGTTGACGAAATGCAGCACCCGGTGGTGGGCCCGGCCGAAGCCGTAGTCGGCCAGGATCTGGTCCGGATCGGAGGTGAAGTCACGATAGGCGAAGAAGAGCAGCTCGATGATGGCGAAGTCGATGCCGTCCTCGACCGACATGGCGGTCCTGATCGGTTTTCCGGCGGCTGGGCTTCGATCCGTCATTATTTCTCCGTGGGAAAGAGAGATTATGTCAGTACTATTGACGTAATTTCCCTGCAATGGTAATTTTTGACAAGCTTTTGGGCGGATTGCGAACGAAAAGGCAAGGGAAGCCGGTTTTTCCGGAATTTCCTAAGTTTGCCAGAGCGCAATTATCCGCCTACGCTCCACCATAAAAGCCGCTTTGGGCGGCCGACACGAAACACACAACGATACAACTATCCGGGCTGCCGCCCGTGGGAGGTTACCATGGCATCCGTTCCCTTCGATCAACTCGATGGCTTCATCTGGATGAACGGCGAATTCGTCCAATGGGGTGACGCCAAGATCCATGTGCTGACGCACGGGCTGCATTACGCCAGCGCCGTTTTCGAGGGAGAGCGTGCCTATGGCGGCGAGATCTTCAAGCTCAACGAACACACCGAGCGCCTGCATGAATCGGCACGCCTGCTCGGTTTCAATATCCCCTATTCGGTGGCCGAGCTCAACGACGCCTCTTCCACGCTTCTCAAGAAGCAGGGTTTCCAGGACGCCTATGTCCGGCCGATTGCCTGGCGCGGCAGTGAGCAGATGGGCGTCTCGGCGCAGAACAACCGCATCAACTGCGCCATCGCCATCTGGCAATGGCCGAGCTATTTCGATCCTGCGCAGAAGCTGAAAGGCATCCGTCTCGATGTGGCGGAATGGCGCCGGCCCGACCCGCGCACCGCGCCTTCCAAGTCGAAGGCCGCCGGCCTCTACATGATCTGCACCATGTCCAAGCACGCCGCCGAGGCCAAGGGCTATGCCGACGCCATGATGCTCGACTGGCGTGGCCAGGTCGCCGAAGCGACCGGAGCCAACATCTTCTTCGTCAAGGAGGGCAAGATCCACACACCCAAGCCCGACTGCTTCCTCGACGGCGTCACCCGCCGCACGGTCATTGGGCTGGCCAAGGATCGCGGCTTGGAGGTGATTGAACGCGCCATCCTGCCGGAAGAGCTGGAAAGCTTCGAGCAGTGCTTCCTGACCGGGACGGCAGCGGAAGTGACGCCGGTTTCCGAGATCGGGCCTTACCGATTCGAGGTCGGCGAAATAGCCAAGAATCTTATGAATGACTATTCTGCGGCCGTTCAGCCCAAGCACGCGATTGCCGCAGAATAACGAAAGTCACAGCTTTTTTAGGAAGTAGGGGCGGTTTTCGGGCCGCCCCTTTTATTTCAGCGTTTCTGCATTTGACTTTCGTCCAATTCGGCGTCTCATGATGGTGTCGGCCCGGGAGGCTGACAGCTATGGAGGGACTAATCATATGGACATGAACACGCTTCTTCCGATCATCATACAGGTGATTACTGGCATCATCGGTGGTCAGGCGGTCGGTGCGGCGCTCAAGACGGCGGCGATGGGTCAGCTTCCCAAAATCCTGGGCGGAGCCATTGGCGGCGTCGGCGGTGCGGCGATCCTCGGCAGCCTGCTGGGTGGCGGTGCGGTCGATCCGGCGGCTGCGGCAGCAGCAACGAGCGGTCTCGGCAGCGCGCTGAACCTGCAGAACATCGTCGGCGGCGCCGGCGGCGGCGCGATCCTGACCGCCATTCTCGGCGCGGTCATGGGCGCCATGAAGAAGTAGGCAGGCCGTTTCGGTCTTTTCAAATGGGCGGCTTCGGCCGCCCATTTCCGTTTTCGGAGCTACCGATGTTCGTCTTTCGAGGGTGGACGCCCTTTGTCCGCGCCTCTACATCACCCGTGAACATCGAAAGGACGATCATGGGTCAGCTCAATGCCGGCATCGTGCCGGTCACACCGTTCCAGCAGAATTGCACCATCCTGTTCGACATGGATGACAAGCATGGCGTCGTCGTCGATCCTGGCGGCGATATCGACAAGGTGCTGGCGGTGCTGAAGGACAATGCGATCTCAGCCGGGGCTATCTGGATAACGCATGGCCACATCGACCATGCTGGCGGCGCAATGGAGTTGAAGGAGGCGCTCGGCGTCGAGATCATTGGTCCGCATGAGGCCGACAAGTCGCTGCTCGACAATCTGGAAAACCAGGGCAAGCGCTACGGCATCGCCGGAGCGCGTAACTGCGTGCCCGACCGGTTCCTGGCCGAAGGCGAGACCGTGTCATTCGGCGGCCATGTGTTCGAGGTGCTGCACTGCCCCGGCCATGCACCAGGTCACGTTGTTTATTACAACCGCGCGGCCAAGTTCGCCCATGTCGGTGACGTGCTGTTCCGCGGCTCGGTCGGCCGCACCGACCTGCCGGGCGGCGACCACGCGGCGCTGATCGCTTCGATCAAGGACAAGCTCCTGCCGCTCGGCGACGACATCGGCTTCATCTGTGGCCACGGTCCAGGCGGACGTTTTGGCGAGGAGAGGCGGACCAACCCTTTTTTGACTTGAACCAGGCTCGGAGCCGTAGCTGTTTTCATCAGCCTCAAGCGACCGTTGACATTGTAGGGACCACAACAAAAAAGCGCTGGCCTTGCGGTCAGCGCTTTTCTGTTTTGGGGGCAGGGAAGCCCTTGGTTTAATTGGCAGTGCAGAAATGCTGTTCGCCGTCATTGCCGGTGAACGTCCCGGTACGGGAATTGAAGCTGCGGTAGCGGTCCGAGCAGTATTCGTACCAGTCACGCGTCCACGGCTCGGCATAACGATCGGCGTAGACCACCCGCGGCTCCGCATAGTAGCGGCGCACCGGGGCCGGGCGTATCACCACGTCACGATCGTAACCGTCATCGTAGTAGCGGTCAGCGCCGGGCGGCGGCCGGTCATTGGCCAATGCACCACCGATCAGCGCGCCGGCCGCGAGGCCGAGCACGCCGGCGGCAATGGCATCGCCGTTGCCATGATGGCCATGATGACGGCGCCAGTCGCGCGCATTGGCGGCGGGCAAGGCCGTGAGCGTGGTAGCGACCACAGCAGCGGCCAGAACGGCGGTTTTGAAAATTCGGTTCATGTCGATCTCCTTCGTGCCGGCCCGTGTAGTTTCGGGGATGCGGTCCGGCTTTACCGAAGACTAATATGCGACCGTGGCTGAACGGGGGCTGAACGGATTTTTACGTGTCTATTCAAAACAGACGTCAAAAATCATAGGCTCTCAAGGGAGCGATCTGCTTGGGATCGCCGGTTTGAAGCCGGCTCAGCCGACCGACAGGTTGACGGCCTTGGGACCCTTGCCGCGCTTGTCCGGCTCGGTGTCGAACGACACTTTCTGGCCATCCTCGAGACCAGGAAGACCGGACGCCTGCACGGCTGAAATATGGACGAAAACATCCTTCGCTCCATCATCGGGCGTGATGAAGCCGAAGCCCTTGGCATGGTTGAAGAATTTGACGGTGCCGGTCTGCGGCATGGGAAGCTCCTTTGTCCCATAAACTCCAGTCTCGGGCCGGCAAATGCCCGAGTGGAAATTTGTCCTTTATTTTAGCGTCATCGGCAAGGGAAAGTTTTGCGGGCGTCTAAAGCACGTTGCGGCGCGCTTTGGGTCTTTGTTTTTATGCAAGTCGTTGCCCAGAACCTGGCGGCTTGGGCGACATCACCGGCCCGCGCCTTCGATAAGGAAAAGGCGCGACGAAGATCGCCGCGCCTTTCAAAATTCAGATCCCTCTCCAGGCCAGGTGCAGGCATGGAGCCTCCGTCGCACGTCCGAGTGACATGCGGCGCGCCGGTGGCTCAGGCTGCGCGGAGGTTGACGGCCTTGGGGCCCTTGCCCATGCGGTCCGGCTCGACGTCGAAGGTGACCTTCTGGCCGTCAACGAGCGTGCGCAAGCCGGAGGCTTCGATCGCGGAGATATGGACGAACACATCCTTGGCGCCACCATCAGGCGTGATGAAACCGAAGCCTTTGGTCGCGTTGAAGAATTTAACGGTGCCGGTCTGGGCCATTGGGGAAACTCCTTCACCCGTTCAGTCTTTGGTGGTCCCGCCCGCCGCCTGGCGCAAAGGGCAGTTCCCGGTGGTTGCTTCGGCAGTCATGCATTGGCGCATGGTCAAACCCCCCGCCGAAAACGGGGCCGTCAGAGATTCACAGTATCGGGGAAAGGTCGTCCAAAACGTTCCGCTCTCCGGGTCGCAAATGCCCGAACACGGAATTTATCGCACGGAAACGTGATGGTTGCAAGATACCGCCGCGGGCCGCCACACTGGGCGCATCCCGACGCAAGGATCGACTGACTTGGGCATCGATGGGCTCGGCATAGGCTTGCTTGCCGGTCGGGTCATCGGCCAGAGCCAGCCCACGAATGGGCCAGATATCGGCGGCGCGCTATCCCCCCTTGCGGGCCAGGCGCCGTTGTCGTTTGCGAGGCTCAAACGGGGTTGCATTTGGCAAAGGAATGGCGAGGATCGGTAACCGGGGACCGATCGTGGGAGATCATCATGAAATTTCTGGCGGCAATCTTTTCGCGGCAGGGTTTTGCCATCCTGTTGCTGTCGGCAATTCTTGCCGCCTGCACCGTCGTCGTCGATGAGGGACCAGGGCCGCGCCCGCGTCCGCCACGGCCCGAACCGCAATATTGCAGCAAGCAGTACGAGCCGGTCTGTGCCCGGCGCGGCGGCGACCGCCAGACCTTCGCCAATGCCTGTCTTGCCGACCGGGCCGGCTACCGCATCGTGCGCGACGGCCCGTGCCGCGACGGTGGCGGTGGCGGTGGCGGTGAAGAGCAGACGTTCTGCACCCGCGAATATGCTCCGGTCTGCGGCCGCCGTCATGGCGAGATGCGCACCTTCCCCAATTCCTGCGAAGCCCGCGCCGCGGACTATCGCGTCGTTGGCGACGGGCCGTGCTGAGAACGCTGCGCCTTGTTGAGGACGACAGGCGTCAAGCCGTCGGCTTCACCTGGCGACAGTAGGCGATGAACTCGGACGCGGGCATGGGTCTGGCGAAAAGCCAGCCCTGGGCATAGTCGACGTCGCGCGCCGCGAGATAGTCGGCTTGCGCCTGCGTTTCCACGCCCTCGGCAACGATCTTCAGCTTTAGTGTCTTGGCCATGTCGATGATATGCGGGGTGACGGAACTGGTGGCGGAATTCGTGCTGATCGTATCGATGAACGATTTGTCGATCTTGAGCGCGTCAAGCGGCAGCCCCTCGAGATAGGACAGGCTGGAATAGCCGGTGCCGAAGTCGTCGATTGCCACTGCGTGGCCAAGTTCGCGGGCACGAATGAGCGTCGAGCGGGCCGAGTTGATATCGACGAAACCTCGCTCCGTCGCCTCGAGCCAGATTTGCTGGGGCCGGATCCCGGTGTGCTGCAACGCCTTTTCGATGATAGGCAGGACCCGCGCGGTGCCGACATCGGTTGCGCTGAGATTGATGGCGATGTGAAGCGAGCGGTCGGCGACCAGAAGCCTGTTCAGGTCGAACACAACCATCGCAATGACCTGATCGGTGATCGCCGTGATCAGGCCGCTCTCTTCCGCCAGCGGAATGAAGAGATCGGGCCGGACGAGGGAACCGTTCGGCCGCTTCCAGCGCACCAGCGCTTCCGCGCCGATGCAATTGCCGGTCCTGAGTTCGACGATCGGCTGATAGTGGACGATGAATTCGCGCTTGCGTACGGCGATCTGCAATTCTCCCAAGGGCGAAAGCCGCCTTCGCGACAGCCACACAACCATGCCGATGATGAAGGCGGCCATGAAGGCGCCGAGCGGGAGCAGCAGAAATTGCTGCTGGCGAACGCTGCCCAGGATCTGGCTTGTCGGTTCGGTGGCGACAGCGATCCAGTCCGTTCCGCGCGCCGTGGCAAACAGGAGATCGTCATCGATGCCTTTGCCGGGGCCGGCGACGATCTTCTCGATACGAGCAGGATTCGGGCTGTTCAACGCGCCAAGCAGGATGCCCGTTTGCGTCGTCAAAGCGAGCTGGACACCGGGATCGACGATGACGTCGACAAAGCGTACCGGATCGACAAGGACGTTGTGGTCCCTGTATTGCAGCGCCATCAGCGAATGGCCCTCGCTCATCACCGGCTGCATGCGGGCGGTGACGGCAATGCCGTCCCTGGTGGTGAAGTCCGGGGTGGATTGCGCAACGCGCCCTTCGGTCGATCCCCAGGAAGAGCATTTAAGCAGGCCGTTTTCGAAATAGCCCATTTCTTCGATCGGGCGCGTGTTGATGGTGAGTTGCCGCATACGGGCTATATGGTCCGCCGAACAGCGGATGCCGGTGAACTGGTCGATCTGCCGCAAAGCGGCGGTGGCATCGTTGAGCGAGATGTCGGCCCTGGCGATGGCGCGGCTGGCGAACAGCTGCAGCCGCTCATGTTCCTTTTGGACGGTCTGAATCCAAGCGAGATGAAACATAGCCGCGATTGGCACGATGGCGCCCAGCATGGCCAACACCACCGCCGTCACGATGATGCGCGACCTGTCCATGCGCGCCTCCTGCCTTCTGGTATGAGCGGCGATCGTGGGTGGTCGCCCGCAACGTCTCGGCCACCAATCGCGGCAGTGGCCCGGTTCAGGCGGATCTTAGGGCCTCGATCTTACGTGAACTTTAATGGAGTCGTGGGGCAGCACCGCCGCTCTAAACCGGATAGGCGCCGTCGGCCGGGCCGGCGTAAAGCTCGCTGCCAGTGTCGTCACAAATGCGCAGGCGATCGGGGATTTGCGGCATGGCCAGCGTGTGGAACAGCGCGGTGGCGCCCTGCAGCGCGGCGCGCAGGTTCGGCGCCTCCAGTGATACCTTGTCGAGAGTGGCTTCGTCGGCGTCGCGCGACCGGTAGAACTCGATGACGAAATTCAAGCGCGCCTCCGTGGCAGAGCATTGCGCGGGCCTGTTCAGTCAATTCGTCCCCCACAGAGGGACGACGGAGAGGACGCACGAGGCGCGCCCTCCAGTTTGTCAGCCCTTCGACTTCGGCTTCAGGCTGCTCTCCGCCTGCTTGACCGAGGAGCCGAACGGGGAGGCGGGCTTTGCCACGACCTTGTCCTTCTTCGGCTTGCGCGTTTCGCGGTTGCTTCGCTGTTGACCTTTGGACATGTCGTGCTCCTGCTTCAGTGTTGGCTTGGCGGTGGGGTCTCAGATAAGCGGGTTGCTGGCAACAACCGGGTTGCCGGCAACAACCGGATCTGCCGGTTCGAGATTGTCTTCGGTGGTGACCCGCTCATAGGTCTCCTGCTCGCTGCGGATGCGGTACTGCGGCGAACCATCCTTGACCGGCAGCCTGCTCTTGATCTGGAACAGTTCGGCGGTCTTCTGGACGAGGCCGGTGCGGCTCTTCATGCGCACGGTCTGACCGATCGAAAACTGGTGCGCGGGCGTGTCGGTACGCGGGCGCGCATTCTGCTGGAAACGGATCATGCTGCATTCTCCCTGTCGCGCTTCAGCGCTGTTTCGAGTTCGAGGTAATCGATGGCGACAAGCTGGCTGGTGGGCGGGTTTTTCGCTGCCCTTGCCGGCAGATGGATGAAAGTGGCGACGCGGCGCCAGGCAAGCCGCGACATGCCCTCGATCAGCTCTTCGTCGTGGTCGATGTCGTAGTCGCCGGCCGGCAGCTGCCCTTCCAGTCCGCCGAGCACGAAAGGTGCGGTGAAGTGCGCGATGGAGTGGGTGGTGCGGTCCGGCATTGTCTTACCTATGCAAAGCAGCGGTCCTGAAAACAAAAAAGCGGGGACGAGCCCCGCTTTCCTATTTCCGGCAGTCGCTGGAAATAAGCCGCTTTCGAGAGCTGCCAGTACATCCGTGGTCAGCGTTCATCGAATTCGGCCGGATCAGATCAATTGCAATTGGCGGCCGACTCGCGGCCCTTGGTGTCACGCTCCAACTCGAACTGCAGCTTCTGGCCTTCGGCGAGGCCGGGGAAGCCGGCGCGCTCCAGTGCGCTGACATGGACAAAGACGTCCTTGCCGCCATCGGTCGGCTGAATGAAGCCGAAGCCCTTCTGGCCATTGTAGAACTTCACGGTTCCGGTGTTCATGTCGGTCTTTCGAAGAATGAGAATGGTCGCGCGGAGCGAATATGCCGCGCGCCCGGTATCGATGATTTGGAATGAGATTGGCGGGTCGAGAACCTCTGACGCCGCGAGATGCCAATTCTGGCCCAAAGCGATCCTGTACAGATAGGCCTTTGTTGTAATTTAATCAAGGCGTTTTAAAATAAAATTGGGTTTCATTCAAAAAATTGCGCGCTGTAACTATCAGAAAAATGATGATACAAATTCATACAATTCAAAAACTGTTTGAAGCTTAGCGGGAATAATTCTCCCAGTATTTTCATTTTTCTTGTGAATTGAAGAAGGAGACCTCGTGATGTCCGTAAAGACGCCAATAGGCACCCCCGTAACGATCACGCCGGTCGCAAAGCCGGTAATGGCAAAGCCGATGGTTGTCCTGTCGCCGCGGCTGACTGTCAGAAGTGACGAGGCGGCAAAGCGAAGGATCGCCGACACCGATGGAACGGTTCGGCGTGCCAGGCAGGTTGCCGAGACCAATCGCCTGATTTGATCTTTCCGCACCGACGAAAGGACGAGACAGCAAGCGAAGGCTTGAACCTGCGGCGCCGATGGCCTAGATCGCACAGGCGGATAAAACACGGCAGGTTTCCCATCAACAGAGATCAAAGACGAGCGGCGGGTGCGGGAGCCAGGTCTGGCGCAGGCGGACAGCCACCGCTGGGCCTCGACCAGTATGTGCAGCAGGCGTTGCAACTGCATCAGGCGGGGCGCCGGCAAGAGGCTGAGACGATCTACCGGCAGGTGTTGGCGCGTCAGCCCAAGCATGCGGCCGCGGCGCATTTCCTGGGACTGCTGCTGCACCAGACCGGGCGCAGCGAAGAAGGGCTGGATCTCATCGAACGGTCGGTGAGCCTGCAGCCGACGAATCCCGATTTCCTCAACAATTTCGGTACGGTGATGCGCGACCTCGGCCGCCCTGCTGCGGCCATCGATTTCTTCCGCGGCGCGGTGGATCTGCGGCCGGACCAGCTCGCGGCGCGCGACAATCTCGGCTCATCGCTGAAACAGGTCGGCCAGTTCGAAGAGGCCGAAGAGATTTATCGCGGCACGGTTGCACGCAACCCATTTCATGTGCGCGCCCGCATCGGGCTTGCCGAAACCCTGCAGGAAGCCGGGCGGCTGGATGAGGCGCTCGCCGTCTTCCGCGAAGCGCTGACGATCCGGCCCAAGGATGCCGATCTGCTGCACGGGCTCGGCGTCGGGTTGATGGAAAAGGGCAAGCTCGACGAGGCGGCCGACCTGTTCCGGCAGGCGTTGGCGATCAACCCCGCCATGGCCACAGCCTGGCTGATGCTGACGCAGGTCAAGCGCCAGAAGGAGCGCGACAGCGAGCTTGGGGGCATGGAGGCCCAGCATGCCAAGGCGCCGCAGGACAGTCTGGCACGCATGCAGCTGTCCTTCGGACTCGGCAAGGCGAATGACGATCTCAGGGATTATGGCCGGGCCTTCGACTATTTCGCCGAAGGCAATGCGATCCGCCGCAAAGGCATCGACTACGACCAGGCCAGGACGCGGGCCGAGTTCGAAGCGATGAAGGCCACCTTCGATGCCGGCTTCTTCGAGAAGCACAGGCCCAGCTCAATCAGCGACGACACGCCGATCTTCATCGTCGGCATGCCGCGTTCGGGCACGACGCTGGTCGAGCAGATCATTGCCAGCCATCCGCAGGTCTACGGCGCAGGCGAGCTCAGCATCTTGAAGAAGGCGGTCGGCAAGCAGTTCCCGGCGACCATGCCGGGTGGCTTCCCATGGGGCGTATCGGATATGGGCGATGCGGATTTTGCCGAGGCAGGCCAAGCCTATCTCGACATGCTGCATGCCCGCTATCCGAACATGCGTCACGTCACCGACAAAATGCCAGGCAACTTCCTGCTTGTCGGCTTCATCCACATGATGATGCCGAAGGCCAGGATCATCCACTGCGCGCGCGATGCGGCGGCCACCTGCCTGTCGATCTACAAGGTGCATTTCCGCGGCGACAGCCATCGCTATGGCTACGATCTCGGCGAGCTCGCCGACTTCCACAATCTCTACACCGACATCATGAAGCATTGGCACACGGTGCTGCCGGGCGTCGTGCACGATGTACGCTACGAGGATTTTGTCGCCGACCAGGACGGACAGACGCGGGCATTGATCGCTCATCTCGGCCTGCCTTGGGACGACGCGGCACTATCTTTCCACGAGACCGACCGACCGGTTCGCACGGCTTCAGCCGCACAGGTGCGCCAGCCGATGTATCAGGGGTCGGTCGATCTGTGGAAGCGCTATGGAGACCGGCTCAAGCCGCTGCTGGACAAGCTGGATTAGCGGCCTGGTCACAGTTTAGCCGAAGCACAAGCTTCGTCATCCCATGACCTGCGCGGCTTCGCTTCGCTCCTTGCTCCGCCATAGGATGACGAAGCGATGGGCGATTAGGTTAAGAGCAAGAAAGCGCCGCGCGAAAGGAATCCGCGCGACGCGCTTGGAGTATTTGGTGTGCAGGCCACCTTGGGTCGGCGCGCCTACATCTCAATGAATGGCTTGAAGCCACCGAAGATCATGCGTTTGCCGTCGAACGGCATGTCCGCCCAATCGGCCTTCAAGCGCGGGTCGGCCATCACCTTGGCCATGACGGCATCGCGACTCTCCCGCGACTCATAGACGGCCCAGGCGAAGACGACGATCTCGTCGTCCTTGGCCTGCACGGCACGCGGGAAGGACGTGACCTCGCCATAGGGCACGTCGTCGCCGATGCATTCGACATAGGCGAGCGCGCCATGTTCCCTCCAGATAGGCCCTGCGAGGTTGGCCAGCTTCTTGTAGTCATCGAGATTTGCCTTGGGCACGGCAAGTACGAAACCATCGACATAGGACATTTTGGATCTCCTCCTGGAATTTCACAGGGCCTCACCGGCACTGGCCGGTGAGGTCTCGGGCTATCGGCGGCAGATCAGGCTTTCTTCACCGGCGCGTTCATCGCCCATTCGACGCCGAACGGGTCGCGCATATTGCCCCACTGATCACCCCAGAACATGACTTGGAGCGGCACGGCGACTTCGCAGCCGGCATCGACGGCGCGCTTCCACCAGGCTTCGATGTCGTCGCTGCCGAGGTGAAGCTGCATGGTGTACCCCTGCGGCTTGACGGCGGGCATTCCGTTTTCTGGATAGAAATCGGAGAGCATGAGGGTCGAGCCATTGATGTGGAGGTGAATGTGCATGGTGCGGCCTTTTTCGTCCGCCGGGTAGGCAAAGACCTGCTCCGCGCCGAAGGCCTTCTTGTAGAATTCGGCAGCCTTGAAGGCGCCATCCAGCTGCAGATAGGGGGTCAATCCGCCGAGCACTTTGGCCGCGGGCTGAACGGGGGTCTGGTCGGTCATGTCTTGCTCCTCTTTGCGTTTGGCCTTGCGAGCCATAGGACGGATCAGGCGGCGGCGATCCTACATGGCGGCGAAATTTTTTTGGCGGTCGGCCCTTAATAATCCCGGACAGCCCGCGGGCTCGAGCGAGAGGCCTGAAACGAACTTGCGTCGGCGGTCCCCAATCAGAGCGCAATTCTCGCTGCTCGCGGGCTAGAACAGATGGATCACGCGAACGCCGCTTCAGCCCGAGATGACAATGATCCTCTACTATCAGACCCATTCACCCTTTGCGCGCAAAGCGCTCGTTTTCGCTCATGAGGCCGGCATTGCCGATCGGCTTGAGGTCATTCATCACGAGACCAGTCCGACCCTGCGCAATGCGCGCGTCTACGCCGAAAATCCCCTCGGCAAAGTGCCGGTGCTGTTGCGGCCCAACGCGTCGCCGATCTTCGATTCCGATGTTATCTGCGCCTATCTCGACACGCTGCATGACGGCCGCAAGCTGCTGCCGCAGGATGGCGAAGCGCGCTGGCAGGCGTTGCGCCTGCAGTCGGTTGCCCAAGGCCTGGCTCAGACGGGTATAGCCTTGCGCTGGGAGACGGAAAGAAGACCCGAACAGCTGCGTTATAGCGCTCTCGCCGACGGGTACCGGGAAAAGATCGAGGCGAGCTACGACTGGATCGAAAGTACGCTGGACGACGAGGCGCCGCTCCATGTCGGCCACATCGCCTTGGCCACCACGCTGTCCTGGATGGCGTTCCGCCACCTGCCGCCTTTTCACTCGCGGGCGCGGCTGACGCACTGGTTCGAGGCTTTCGAAAAACGCGTATCGATGCAGGCGACACCGCTTTCAGGTGATACGCATGACTGACTGGCGCCTCGCGAGGTCAGGGGCGGCGGCCGTTTTGCGCGTCGAAGACGTCCGGAAAGCCGATATCCTTGCGCAGCGAGGCAGGCAGTGAAAGCAGGATGCGCTCGCTGCGGTGACGAGCGCGCGCTGCCGCATATCGAGTTGCGACGCGACCGATGGATGAAAGAACCGACATGATAATTCTCCCTGGGTTGGCGCCGGCATCATCGTGTCGGCATCCCAAGGACGTGGCGGGTTCAGGCTATCCGACAGACCGTCGAAATTTTTTTATCGTGGCGTCTGATGGTCTATTCGAATGCTGCCGTACGGACCTACGCAACCCTGAGCGTAGGGATCGCTGAAACATCAACCTCACGCTCTGCGTGCCAGGCATCGAAAGCCGCCTGCATTCGAAGCCAGATCGCGGCTCCGTCGCCGAACAGCTTGCCAAGGCGAGCGGCCACAGCCGGTGAAACCGGCTTCTTTTCGCGGATGATGTCATAGAGATGCTGCCGGGAGATCCCGAGCAGATTTGCAATTTCCACCTTGGTCTTGCCAGTTGCCGGGATAATGTCCTCAAGCAGCGCTCCTGGGTGGGAGGGACAACGCTCAATAGGACGCGTCGGCTCGTGCACGGTCATAAGTCGAACTTCTCCAATCTGGCCGCCTCAGTGATATTGCTCGAAATCGACGCGGGCGGCATCCTTGCCGTCGAACTCGAATGTGATGCACCACGGGCCGTTGACGTGGACCGTGTAACGCATGGGATCGAGCCTTTCAGCGAGTGGAAATCGAAGCCGGGGAGATTCATTTCCTCCGGCTTCTCCGAAGCTTCCAGGCGGTCAAGCCGGACAAGAATGCGCTTGTGCATCTTGGCGTCGATCTTGCCGGTCTTTCCGGTTTGAAAGAGGTCCGACAGCGCCTTGTTCTTGAAGGACTTGATCATGGATAAATGTAAACAGATTGCTTACAAGAAGCAAGGCCTGTAAGCAAATAATTTACATTCCAGTCGACCTCCCTTGGCCTCATCCTGCCGTTTCGGCCACCTCGCGGAAGAAATCCTCGGGATTCTCGACTTCGGTCAGCCGCCGCTTGTCGATCAGCCAGAAGCGGTTGCCGATGGCGCGGATGAAGGAGCGGTCGTGCGAGGCGAGCACGCAGCTTGCCTGATGTGCCAGCAGTTCCGCTTCCAGTGCTTCCTGGCCGTCAATGTCGAGATGGTTGGTCGGCTCGTCGAGCAGGTAGAAGTTGGGATTGGCGAGCCTGAGCGTCAGCATCATCAGCCGCGCCTTCTGGCCGCCGGACAGCATGCCGATCTTTTTCTCCTGCATCTCGATGACCACGCCGGCGCCGGCCAGCAAGGACCGTGCGCGCTGCTCGCCGACATCGTAGCGGCGCGAGACCATCGCCAGCGGCGTGTCGTCGCCGCTGATGCCCGACAGCGCCTGATCGCTGTAGCCGAGCACCGTTGACGGCGTCACCTTCACATTCCGCACCGTGTCCGGTTCGACAATGGCATTGCGGATCAGGGTGACGAAGCGCGACTTGCCGACGCCGTTGCGGCCTAGCAGCACGATGCGGTCGCCCTGGCAGATGTGGCGCTTGCCGGTCCGAAACAGCAGCGTGCCATCGGGTGTTTCGACAGCCGCGTCGTCGAGCGTGATCAGCACTTTGGCGTGGGTGCCGCGATTGGCCAGTTTTATGGCACCCGCCGACTTCTCGCGATGCGCCGGGTTCGCCGCTTCCTCTAGTTTTTCGGCCCGCTGGTTGAGTTGCTTGGTCTTGACCGTCAGCAGATCGCTGCCCGAATTGATGCCGATGTTGTTGAGCTTGGCCGCCTGCCGGCGCAATTGCTGCGCCACCTTCATGTCGCGCTGGAACTTGCGCTCGGTCGAGGCGTCGACCTCGTCGAGCGCCAGCCTGGCGCGGGAGTAGGGCAGGGCAAACACCGGCGACTGTTCCGGGCGCAGGAACAGCGTCCGGTTGGTGGCGGCGTCGAGAAAGGCGCGGTCGTGGCTGGCAATGACGACCGGCACCTCACGCGGCAATGCGTTGAGCCAGGTTTCCAACTGGCTGATGCGAGCAAGGTCGAGATGGTTGGTCGGCTCGTCGAGCAGCAGCACGTCCGGATCTGTCACCCAGACGCGGGCGATCAGCGCCAGTCGCTGCCAGCCGCCGCTCAGCGCCTGCATTGGCCGCTCGCGCATGGGCTCCGGCACATCGAGTGAATCGAGAACCACGTCGACGCGCCACAGCTCGCTTTCAGCCCGCTCGGGCGGCAAGACGTCGGCCACTACCTGATGGAAGCTGCGGGTGAGAAGGGCCGGGGCAACGGATTGCTCGACATGACCGACGCGCAGGCCGCGCGTGCGGGTGATGTCACCGGAGGTCGGCTCCATCTCGCCGGTTAGGCATTTCAGCAAGGTCGACTTGCCGCGGCCATTGGCGGCGACAATGCCGAGCCGGTCGCCGGAGCCGATGGTGAGGTCGAGATTGGCAAATAGCGGCGCACTCATGGTGACGCCGAGGGAGTTGAGGCTGATCAGGGCCATTTTGATTTCTCTGGTCTTGCCGGAGGAAAAGTCCGGCTCAATGCACTTTGACGATGCGCAGGCTGGCCATCAGGCTCGGCGTTGCAACACCACGAAGGGCAGACCAAAAAATCGAAGCGGGAAAAACCCGGACCGTCCCTGGTCAGCCCTGCAAGCAAGCTCGCAGGGCAGAAATCGGGCCACGCTGACGATGGTGACGATGAAACGTAAACACGTGAGCCCTCCTTTCAAGACGTTCGAGTGTGCGGAGCGATTACACCAAAGGCGAGGCTGGTGGCAAGTGGGCGCTGGTTAGCAAAGCGAAGCGCTGAAGCTGCCAATCTCCCCACTCGTGGGGGAGATGTTTGGCAGGACAGAGGGGGGCGCTGTCCTGCCGGCGTTTGAATGACCTACTTCCCCGGCCGTCCGGTCTTGCCGGGCCGGCGTTTGTCGCGGCGGGCGTCGCCTGGATCTTCGTAGGAGCCGATGCCGGCGCGCTGGCGAACGATTGGTTTGCCGTCGCGTTCCTTCGCGCCCCCCTCCGTCCTTCCGGACATCTCCCCCACTTGGGGGGAGATCGGCTGTGGCTTGGCAGGCACTTTTCCCTCGACCGGCTTTTCCGTGCGCCGCACGGTCATCTCATCGAGCGAGTTCTTCTTAAACAGCGGCTTGACCGGCTCGCCGGGAATGCCGAAATCGGAGCCATGCGCTTCCTGCGCCGACTGTTTCTTGAACAGCGAGCGCGACACGGCGCCGGCCGGCGTCGGCATGTCGGTGCCTGGGCCCATATCGTCAATCGAGGGTTTCGAAAACAGCGGCTTTTTCACCGGTACGGCGCCATCGGCGCCCATTTCGTCGAGCGCTGGTTTGCGGAAGAGGTTGGGCCGGGCGGCCCTGGCGGCTTCCTCTGCGGCCTGCGCCGCGTCGAGCTTGCGGAAACGCTCCTGTTCCTCTGCTGTCCGATGTTTGGCCACGCCCTTGTTGTGCTTGCCCTTTTCGCGACCTGAGGCAGGACTTTCCATGTCGGCGTATTTGGCCAGCGGGTCTTCGGAGATGGACAGTTCCATCTCACGCAGGCGCTTGATCTCGTCGCGGATGCGAGCCGCCTTCTCGAAGTCGAGATTGGCCGCGGCATCGCGCATCTGCTTTTCCATCGCGTCGAGATGGGCCTTGAGGTTGTTGCCCATCATGGCGCCGGCACTGTCGGTGAACTGCGAGATGTCGGCGCGGACATGGTCTTTCTCGTAGACCGAATCCAGAATATCGGAGATGCGCGACTTGACCGATTCCGGCGTGATGCCGTTGGCCGTGTTCCACTCCATCTGCTTTTCGCGGCGGCGGTTTGTCTCGGCCATTGCCCGTTCCATCGAGCCGGTCACCTGGTCGGCATAGAGGATGACCTTGCCGTCGACGTTTCTGGCGGCGCGGCCGATGGTCTGGATCAGCGAGGTTTCCGAGCGCAGGAAACCTTCCTTGTCGGCATCGAGGATGGCGACGAAGCCGCATTCGGGAATGTCGAGGCCTTCGCGCAGCAGGTTGATGCCGACCAGCACGTCGAAGGCGCCGAGGCGCAGATCGCGCAGGATCTCGATGCGCTCCAGCGTGTCGATGTCGGAGTGCATGTAGCGGACGCGGATGCCTTGCTCGTGCAGATATTCGGTCAAATCCTCGGCCATGCGCTTGGTCAGCACCGTGACCAGCGTGCGGTAGCCGGCCTTGGTGGTGTCGCGGATTTCGCCAACGACATCGTCGACCTGGGTCTTGGCCGGGCGGACCTCGACCGGCGGATCGATCAGGCCGGTCGGGCGGATGACCTGTTCGGCGAAGACGCCGCCGGCCTGCTCCATTTCCCAGCCGCCAGGGGTCGCCGAGACGGCGACCGAAAGCGGACGCATGGCATCCCATTCCTCGAAGCGCAGCGGCCGGTTGTCCATGCAGGACGGCAGACGGAAGCCGTATTCAGCCAGTGTCGCCTTGCGGCGAAAGTCGCCGCGATACATGCCGCCGATCTGCGGCACGGTGACATGGCTTTCATCGATGAAGACCAGCGCGTTGTCGGGAATGTACTCGAACAGCGTCGGCGGCGGATCACCCGGCTGGCGGCCGGTGAGATAGCGCGAATAGTTCTCGATGCCGGCGCAGGAACCGGTGGCTTCCAGCATCTCGAGGTCGAAGCGGCAGCGCTGTTCCAGCCGCTGCGCCTCGAGCAGGCGGCCTGCGCGCTCGAGTTCGACCAGCCGGTGCTTGAGCTCTTCCTTGATCGACTTGATCGCCTGGTTCAGCGTCGGGCGCGGCGTCACATAGTGCGAATTGGCGTAGATTTTGACGCTTTTCAGCTCGCCGGTCTTCTGGCCGGTCAGCGGGTCGAACTCGGTGATCTGCTCGATCTCGTCGCCGAACATTGAAATGCGCCAGGCGCGATCCTCCAAGTGGGCCGGGAAGATCTCGATCGTGTCGCCGCGCACGCGGAACGAGCCGCGGACGAAATTGATGTCCTGCCGTTTGTACTGCTGGGCGACGAGATCGGCGAGCAGCGCGCGCTGGTCGAGCCGATCGCCGATCTGCATCTGGAAGGTCATCGCCGTATAGGTCTCGACCGAGCCGATACCGTAGATGCAGGACACCGAGGCGACGATGATGACGTCGTCACGCTCGAGCAGCGAACGCGTCGCCGAATGGCGCATGCGGTCGATCTGCTCGTTGATCGAGGATTCCTTCTCGATGAAGGTGTCGGTGCGCGGGACGTAGGCTTCCGGCTGGTAGTAGTCGTAGTAGGAGACGAAATACTCGACGGCGTTTTCCGGGAAGAATTTCTTGAACTCGGAATAGAGCTGCGCCGCCAGCGTCTTGTTCGGCGCCAGGATCAAGGCAGGGCGCTGCGTCTCCTCGATCACCTTGGCCATGGTGAAGGTTTTTCCGGAGCCGGTGACGCCGAGCAGCACTTGGGTCCGGTCGTTGTTGTCGACGCCTTCGACCAGATCCTTGATCGCGGTCGGCTGATCGCCGGCCGGCTCGAAATCCGAAACCATCTTGATGGCAATGCCGCCTTCGGATTTTTCGGGGCGGGCAGGGCGGTGCGGCGTCCACAGCACGCCGTCCTTGTGCAGCGGATTGCCGGATTCGATCAGCGCCGACAGCGCGGCGACGGTAGCGGTGACGCTGCCCGAGGCCATCGTCTCGGCGTCTTCCAGCGAGATGTCGAGACCGGCGACCGGGTTGAGGCCGGCTGCCGTGCGCTCCCTGGCTGACGCCGCGCCACCCATCGAGGTGCCGCGCGAACTGCGTCCCGGCGAGCTTGAGCGCTCGGGTATCTTCTTCGACGGCTTCGGCGATTTGCCGCCGTCGCCCTTGCCGGCAAGACGTCCTTCGTTTTCGGCTTCCTGCTCGATCTGCTCGGCCCAATCCGCGATCGAACCGGTCAGCGGCGTGCCAGAGAGCTCCGGCTGCGGCATCTCGGCGAAGCCGCCTTTGTGCAGCGGCTCCGAAGCGTCGAGGAAATCGGTCAGCGGGCTGCGCCGCTTCGGCGCGGCGCGGTCGTCGTTCGCCGTCGGCGGCGTTTTCTTATCGGGGGATTTGGCCATGTCCCGAATATGGGATTTCCTGGCCAAAATGGAAAGAGCGCGGTGGGGAGAGGCGTGCCGAACAGCGCTGCTCCTGACAGCAGGCTGTCAGGAGCAGGCGGGAAGGTGCGGCCGAAAGCCTCTTGTCGCTACACGCCCCTGGCGGCTGATGCGACCTGCGTCGCCGACCCGTTCAGGCGCGGCACCACGACAAGGCGTTTGATCTTGCCCTTCTTGTAGGCGGCGAGGAAGCGCGCATAGTCCTTGAAGGCGACGCAACCGCTCGACTGGCCGTAGCGGCCTCGAAGCAGGTAGGTATGGGCCAGAAAGCCGTCGCGATTGTATTTGTTGCGGCCATCGGCCGGTGTCAGGCGCAAGGCCTCCACTCCGTGGAAGCGCGTCTCGCGCAGCGACAGATTGTAGGTGTTGGGCGGTGTCGGTCCGCGGTTCTTCTGGTCGGCATAGCGCGGCTGGTCCGTCATGGCGCCGATGCCAGAATGAGCCTCGAGCCTTGAGCCGTCAGGCATGTAGACGGTGCCGGCGCTGATATCGTAGACGGCGACGCCATTTCCGGCTCCGCTTCTGGATCCCGGCGAGTTGAACAGATTTCTGAACGCCTTGCCAAGGCCGCCCGAAGGCGTGTCGGGCTTAGCATAGGCCAGCACATCGCCGCCATCGGCCGGCCGGCCTTGCCGCGTCGGTTTTGCCGGCTGGGCCTGCTGGACCGTCTCGCGTGCCGGCTTCGATTGCTGGGCGGGCTTGGGCTGCTGAACAGATTTGGGCTGCTGAACGGGCTTAGGCTGCTGCTGGACGATTTTGGGCTGCGGCGGGTCGAATTGCGGGCGGCGGGTCGGCAACGGCACGTCGTCGGTCAGCGCGTCCGGCAGCGAGGCGGCATCGCCGGGTTGATCCTGCTGGGTTTCGACGGGTGAAACCGCGACATCGGCTGACGATTCCTCGATCGGCAGCGGTGAGGCGAACGCCTCGTCGTCGGCCGGCAGCGACTGCACGAGGGCAAGCGCCAACTGCGAATTGTCCGGCGTATCGGATTGGGCAAAGCCCATCGGCTGCGGTGCGGTCTGCACGACCACCGAGCCGGTATCCAGCCGGGCGAAACGTTCGGCCGCCGGAACTGGCATGTTATCGGACAGGCTGGCCGTGACCTGGACGGACGGCACCAGCGACGCCTCGGCAATTCGCGGTGCGACGGTGGAGATCACCGGGCGCGTGTTGGCAGTGGCGGCAGGCTTTCCGGCGTCGGCAAAGGCAGCGGCCAGCTTCATCGGCGAAAGCGACGCTTCCATGCGTTCGAAGCGCTCCTGCGCCTTCGACTTCACGGCGGCTGGCATCGGCTTTGCCTGCGCTACAAGGCGTTCGGACTTTTCCGCCCGTGAGCTTACCCTGGCCAGCTTGAAACAGCTGGCACCGCACTGCACCGAATGATCATGCAGGGCCTGAGTGCCGCCATTGGCATTGGCCAGCACGAAGGGTGCTTTCAAGAAGTGCTGTTTCAGCGGATCGGTAAATGCGAGCGATCCCGGCATGGACAGCGTCTGGCGCAGGCCAACCGAAGTCGCCGACAGCGAGGCGCCGACGGAACTGAGGCCGGCCATGGTGCCGATCAGCCAAAGGCCGATGGCGGTGCTGGCGCAGGGCAGCGCGACCCAGCGGGCCACCCGGCCAGCGTTGAAGGAAGAGGAACGCGAAGCATCGACGAACTCGCCGCCCTCACGCTGTCCCCGGTTTTTTTTATGTGTACTCAACAACGCCATGCAACCAATCTCGCTTCAACCGGTTTCCCCGTACGTGGCCTTGAGAGCCGCGACGACCATTCTGTGAGTGATCCCAGGTGGTCCCCGACGCGTTTGCCGCGTCTGTAGTTGGTTGCCGATTGCTTCAAAATATGGACAAAGTTGGTTAATCAATTCCTCTCAAAACCAACGACGAGATGTGGATTTGGGCCAAATTTGGCTTCGTCCACGGCCAGGAAAGTGGTGTTGTCGCCCTTCCGACCTGGTTTTGCTGCCTGTTTTTGGCGGCCGAGTCAAGCAAAACAGCCGCTGCTAATTTTTGCGAAGCGCCTTCGCGCGGCATCTGCAGTGAGGTGACTGCCAGCAGACATCGCTTGGGAAATGCGCCTGTTCCAGTAAAAATGTTGCCGGTCTTGCCAAGATTTCCCCTGCGGAAGGGCCTCAAACATCCCGCCCTCAGTTGAACCAGAGCGCAAAGGTCAGAAACCCGCCGCCGCCGAACTGGCGCTGGATCTGGTCGAAATCGCTGCTGGTGACGAGCTCGCCGCTTTCGAGGTAGGGCGCGATGGCCGGGCCGGTAATCGACAGCACCAGATCGAAGTTTTTCGGGTCATCGAAGAAGCGCTTCATGTTGATGCCAAGGCCCGTGCCGGCGGTGACGCGGAAATGCGGCAGCAACTTGCGGCCCTCCAGGAGATCTTCGGCCATGGTCAGGGCGGCGAGCCAGGCCTGAACCTGCTCCTCGCCGACTTCGAGGCCGGTGAGCGGGTTCTCGCCCTTCTGCTGCGGTCCAGGCAGCCATTCGCGGTCATTGTCGGTCTCGGCGCGGATCGCCTTCCAGTCCTCGCGCGACAGCCGGATCATTTCCAGCAGGTGGCGGCGCGCCGCTTGCCGGCGCTCCGCTTCGACCACCGGCCAGTTGATGAGATGCACCATCGAGATGAAATCGGCGATGCGCCATTCCGAGGAGAAGATGCTCGAGCCCATGTCGCCGGCCGGCGGCACCAGAATATCCTGCAACGGCAGCTTGGCGCGCGGGAACAGCATGTGGAACGAGCCGTCGAAGGTGCTCCTGAAATCATGCGCAAGCCAGAAATCGGCCTGCGCCATCAGGAACTCGGCATAGCCCTGCAGCCAGTATCCGTCGGCGCGGTCGAAGCGGAAGGTGAGCGTGGGGACGGCGTCGTCCGATGTAATGCCGCCACGGGACAACGCGGCGATGATCGCCGCCATGCTCTCGTCCGGCGCGATGGTGCCGTCCTCGTTAAGGTCGATGCCGGCATGGGTGAGATCGATGACCATGCCGATATCGGCATCGGGCGGCACCGACGCAAACGTGGCCGCGGATTTCTCCAGCCGGTCGCGGAAGCCGACCAGGATGGCGCGGAACTGCTCGTAAGTCAGCGGCTCGGGATTGGGATTGTCGGGCACCGGCAACCGCATCAGCGGCAGCATGAAGGATTGCGGGCTTTCGAAACCATGACGGTGCAGGCCGGTGGCCAGGATCTCCAATGCGGTGAAGAACTCGCCCGCCCCGGCCGCATAGGCGGACGCCGGGTCGTTTGGCGCGGCGGCCTCCAGCATCGACAGGGCAGCGTCGCGCGCGGCCACGCTCTTCGCCTCGAACAGTCGGGTAGCCGCTTCGGGCATTGCCGCCGACGCGGAAGACAGCGGCAGGAGCAAAATGAAAGCGGATGTCAGCAGGCCTGCCAGTCGTGTCATCTTTCCCCCAATATTTTCGCAGCGCAAATATACACCATTTGCAACGCCGCGCTTCAACCCGCCCGGAGGACGGTCTACACAGGGCAAACAATTGGGCATCGCGTGTCGAATTATCCGTTTTCCTACAAGCTGTCCTGGCTGCCGCGTTTCCTGAGGCCGTCTCTGGCCGGCGACGTGCAAGACTTCGCGCCGGCGGCGGGAACGCTGATGGATCCGCCGAAGCGGGCGGTGCGGCTTGCCTTTGTCGGGGACATCTCGGCGGTGGCCAACCGCAGCGCGCCGGATTGCGATCCGGCGATCAAGGCGCTGTTCGCCGCTGCCGATCTGGTGATCGGCAATTGCGAAAGCCCTGTTGTGGACAGACCCAGTGCGGCTCTGGGCACCACGCTCGGCACGCATCACGCGATGAGCGAGCGTTTTCTTGATGGGGCGCTGGCGGCGGTCGGCATCCCGCGTGAAAAACTCGTGCTGTCGCTGGCCAACAACCATGTGCTGGATCAGGGCATCACCGGTTTCGACGAGACAATCGCGGCCTTGCGGCGGCTCGGCATCCGCATGATCGGCCTCGTCGCCGACGGTCCGGTTGTGCCGGTCCAGGTTGAATCGGTTGATATCGGCTTCGCCGCCTTCACGCTGTGGCGCAACGCCGATGAAAAACTGTTTGCGGGGCGCGTTTCGATGGACAGCGATCCGGCGCGCTGGCCGCCCGCTGGCTTGGATCTTCTCTGCGCCGTGCCGCATTGGGACTGGGAGTTCCGGCATTTTCCGCGTGCCGAGACGCGGGCGCTGGCCAGGCGGCTGGCCGGGCAGGGCGTCGGACTGATCGCCGGCCATCACGCCCATGTCGTGCAGCCGGTGGAAAGGATCGACAAGGCGGTGGTCGCCTATGGGCTTGGCGATTTCCTCGGCACCGCCTTTGCCCGCCAGCCATGGCCGGGTCGCGTCGGTTCTATCCTCACTGTCGATGTCAGTGCCGATGCCGGTACGCGCGGCACGATCGCATCTTACCGGATGCATCCCTTCATGCGCCTGCGCGCCGGCGACCATGAGCGGCTGGTGTTGGTGGAGGCTTTGGAGGGCCGAATGCGTGACAAGGTCGCGGAGCGACTGAAAGCGATCTTCCCCTCTCCACCAACCGATCAAGGCGTCCGCGCTTAAACGTCTGGCGGCCCCTGCAAAACCAACTATCATGCTCCCGCAGAGGCAAGCTTGCGGGGATAGCGGTGGAAACAGCGGATTTCATGCCGAGCGAAACGGTCATCGCCGGCATCCGGAAAGACATCGCGGCCTATGAAGCGGCGAGGGCGTCGGCAGTCCGGCAAGTGCGCTGGCGGGTGCCGGTGTTCCTCGGACTGGTGCTGGTGGCCGTGGTGCTGGTCGCCTGGCTGTTCAACAAGGTCGCCGACCCCAACGAGCAATGGGTCTCGACGCCGCATGTGTTCCTGTATGTCATCGGCTTCGCGGCTTCGATCCTGCTCTATTTCCAAGCCAGGAAACCGGCGACGCGGCTGCAGCAATCGTTCCGCGAGACGCTGTTGCCGATCATCTTCGGCTTCATCGCCGACATGCGCTACCAGCATGGCGTGACGCCGAATTCCTTCGACCGATTGCCGCGCACGGCGATCGGTCCGTTCAACCGGCAGGCGTTCGACGACATCGTCGCGGGCCGCTACGAGGGGTTTCCGTTCGAGCTCTACGAGGCGCATCTGCGGGAAGGGTCGGGCAAGGGCTCGTCGACGGCCTTTCAGGGCGTCATCGTCGCCTTCGAGACCATCGCGCCGTTCCCCGGCATATTGGTGGCGACGCGCCGGACCAACGCGGTCATCAGCTTCTTTCGCGGCATCTTCGCCAGCAAGCTGCGGGAGCTGTCCAGTGGCGACGTGGCGCTCGACGCCGCGTACGAGTTCCGCACCGACAATCTCGGGGCGGCACAGCCACTGGTGAGCGGCCGGCTGGCGCAGGCGCTGAAATGGCTTGGCGAAACCTGGCCGGACGATCCGGCCCGCGTCGCGCTCAATGGCAGCGATGGGTTCCTGCTGTTGCCGCAGACGAAGAACTTCTTCGAGCTGCCGGATATTTCGGTGCCGCTCGATTACACCACGCATGTCGCGCCGATGATATCGGACATGGGCGCGATGCTGGCGACGGCGGCACTTGTGCGCAAGATCGGCGCGAAGGACGAGATCGATTAGTTGGGCCTCGCTGTCAGCAGTCAAAGCCGTATTGGTCGCGCATGGTGTCCGCCTCCTCTTTCGACATTTTGTTGAACATGACGCAGACGGTGAAGCTGCCGACCTGACGCCCGCCGCGTGTGTATCCCCAGTCGGAAATATCGTCCCTGGTGAATTCCATGTTCTGGCCGAGGACGACGTTGTGCACTTGCTCCGGCTGGTTCGCCAATATGCCGACAAAGCCTGTTTCAGTGCGGCGGAACGGGATGACCCAGAAGTGCTCGCTGACGTTGCCGTCGCGCACCTTGACCTTCAATTTGAACCTGTCGGTGTCGGAGGAAGGAGCCTCGGACAGTGCCAGGAATTCATCCAGGCTGGCGAGCGCCTGCGCTGTCGCTGCCGCCATCTCGGGATCGTCCTCGGTAAACATAATCGTCTTGTCATCGCCCGGATCCGCGCCTTGCGCACAGGCGGACCCCGGCGCAAGCGCTAGCATCAGCGACATCGCGGTCCGGACTGCAAGTTTCATGGAAGGCCCCCTTTCATCGTAACGGCGCACCATCCTGCATCCGTTCCCGATTTTGCAACCGGAGCGCGAGTTTCATCCACTTCGGAGCGGCGAGTTGAGCTGATCCATGAAACAAAATGTGTATCGATGACCGGTCGGCAGTCTGTTTCGTGATGCCGCTCGAGACGGATTGCGGCGGCCGCGCCGTGATCGAAACCGCCCGCCACAATCCGGCTAAACGACTCTTTTCGCGGACAGAAGTCCCCTCATTGGGGGAGCCGAAGCGGCCTGAAATGATCTCGGTCGCAGACAATGTGTCGGAATTAAGCCTATGATATTGTTTGCAAAAATTCACCCAACGTGATTTGCGGAGCGAGCGCTTCCGTTCCAGTTTCAGGCCGTCCGGTGCTGTCGTTTCCCAAGGCGGCCCGGAAAAGTGAAACAGCACGGAGTGCTACCCATGAAGAAGACCCTCGCAACCACCGCCGCTCTGCTCGCCTTCCTCGGCACGGCCTATGCCGCGACCGTTCAGGGCACGATCCAGGCCGTCGACCCGACGACCAAGTCGATCACCCTCGACGACGGCAAGATCTACCAGCTGTCACCGGAAGCGACGATCGGGAAATTGAAGGTCGGCGCCAAGGTGGCGGTGACTGTCGATGACAAGACCGGCATCGTGACGTCGATCAAGAAGGCCTCGTAAGGCGAGAGCATCGCGCGTCGGCAGACCTGCTGACGCAATTTCAGACCCTGTTCCATTCTGGCCGGTCCTCCGGGGACCGGCCATTTTCGTGCCCTCCACCCCTCGATGCCAGGCGGAACGCTGTCCCGGCGGCATCGCTATGGTTTTTGCCAAAAAGCCGCGCTATCCCTTGGCCAACGGGGGATATTCATGGCCGACAAACAAAAAGGGTTTCGCCCGTCGCGGCGATTGCTGCTGGGTGCGGCTGTCCTAGGTGGCGCGGTGCTGTGGGGCGGCAACACCGTGGCGCGGCTGGCGCGCGCGCCTTCGGGGCCGAAGAACGCCGGACGGATAGCCGATATCGACGGCTTCGCGTTGCCTTTGAAGCCGCTGGACAATGCGCCGGCCTTCGATGCGTCGCTGCCCTGGTCGGCAAAAGGCGGCGACATCAACGATGCCAGCGGCCTGTCGATGACGCCGGTCTACGGCGTCGTCGAGGTCAGCGCGGACGAGCACATCGCCAAGGCGCTGGCCTTCGCGCGTGCCAATGGCCTGAAAGTCTCACTGGCCGCCATCCGCCATTCGATGGGCGGGCATGCCTTCGACGACAACGCGCTGGTACTCGACCTCAGAAAGTTCAACAAGGTGACCGTGGATGTGGCGGCGAAGACCATGACCTTGCAGCCGGGCGCGCGCTGGCACGACATCCAGAACCTTCTGCATCCGCGCTTTGCGGTGAAAGCGATGCAGTCGACCGACATCTTCTCGGTCGGTGGCTCGCTGTCGGTCAATGCGCACGGTATGGACCACCAGGCAGGTTCGGTGGCGGGCTCGATCCGCTCGATGCGAGTGATGCTGGCTGACGGCTCGGTGACGACCTGCTCGCCCACCGAGAACACCGATCTGTTCCGCCACGTCATCGGCGGCTACGGCCTGTTCGGCGTGGTGCTGGAGGCGACGCTCGATATCGTCGACAACGCCGTCTACCGCACCTCGCGCGAAATCATCAGATCGGACGATTTTCCGAAATTCTTCGCCGAGGTGCTGGAGCCGAACAAGGATATCGGCCTGTTCTACGGCCATCTGTCGACGGCCCCCGGCAATTTCCTCGAGGACATGATCGTCTACCGCTACGACAAGGTGGCGGAGCAGCCGCCGGCGGATCAGCCTGAGATCGGCGACCCGGGATCGGTCGGGTTGAAGCGGGTGATCATCAACCTGGCGAAATGGGGCAGCCTGTTCCAGGAGTTGAAGTGGTTCACCGAAAAGACGCTGGAGCCGAAATTCGAAAGCTGCACGGTGGCGCGTACTTCGGCCATGGCCGAGGGCGAGGCCTGTCTCGTCACCCGCAACAACCCGATGCACGATTCGGTGCCCTATCTCTTCAACGATCAAATAGAAGAGACCGACATCCTGCACGAATATTTTATTCCACGTGCCGCCTATGTCGAATTCATCGCGGAAGCGCGCGAGATCCTGCGCAACCAGACGCTGCCGGTGCTCAATGCTTCGGTGCGCATCGTCCACAAGGAGGATGTGGCGCTGACCTACGCGCCGGAGCCGGCCTATTCGCTGGTGCTCTACATCAACCAGCCGACCGATGCCGACGGCAACGCCAGGATGCGCGCGCTGACGCGGACGCTGATCGACGTGACGATCAAGCATGGCGGGCGCTTCTTCCTGCCTTACCAGCTGCATTATACGGCCAGGGAATTGCTGGCCTCCTATCCCGAACTGCCGGCCTTCCTGGCGGCGAAGCGGCAGTATGACCCGACGGAACTGTTTTCCTCGACCTTCTACCGTGCCATCAAGGCGCTGAGCGGGGTGGCATAAGAAGCAGGAGAACAGCCATGCGCATGGTATCGGCGGCGGCATTCACCCTCATCGCGCTGTGCGCTGGACCGGCCGGGGGCGAGGATCTCAAAGCCTTCAAGCTGACCATCGACGGGGTAACGATCGATATCGATCCCGGCGAGAGCACTGATGTGACGCTACCCGGCGGTAAGCACAGCAAGGTGACGCTCGAGCGCAACGACTTCGCCACCTTTTCCGGCAGCGTTTTCTCCTTCGTTCACCCCAGCAGCATTTCGGTGACCAAGACCGATCTCGGCGATGATATCACGCAGTATCTGATGGCGTCGGCTCTCGGCACGATCGTCGTCGTGCAGGAATATGGCAAGATGAATCCGGTGTCGCTCAACCAGCTGATGCTGCAGGAGATGACCAAGGAATCGGTGCAGGCCGGCGCCAAGGTGACGCAGGAGCCGACGACGCGCAAACTCGCCGACGGCAAGGAATTGACCGGGATTCGCGCCGAGGTGAAGACACGCACCGACACCGCCGATTTCGAGATCGTCGGCTTCGGCCTGGCCGATCGGGGGCTGCTGTTCATCACCCGCGTTGCCGGCGAGGATGCAGCGACCGAAAAGCCGCTTATCGACAAGTTCTGGCAGAGCCTGAAAGTCAAGCTGCAGCGGGACTAGGCTCGTCTCTCAGTTTGGGTTTCGGGGGGGAATCCATACTTTTGCATAACGGCGGCTCAGTTTATTCTGACGATCCGGATGTTGGAGATCCTGCAGCATGGCGAAGCTCATTTTCAGAATGAACCAGTCCCTCGACGGCTATGTCGACCACCAGAAAATGCCGTCAGGCCCGACAATCTTTCGTCACTGGATAGAGCAAGTGCGCAATTTGAGCGGCAGTGTTTACGGTCGCGGCATGTACGAGGTCATGCGTTATTGGGACGAAGACAGTCCTGAATGGCGCGCGGAGGGGCACGAATTCGCGGCGGCGTGGCGGAGCCAACCGAAGTGGGTTGTGTCGCGCTCGCTGAAGTCGGTCGGCCCCAACGCCACACTTGTCGGGGACGACGTCGAGGCGGTGATAGGTGGGCTTAAGGCTGAGCTCGTCGGGGAGATTTCAGTTTCCGGACCAAACCTGGCACGAAGCCTGACCGACCTTGGTCTTATCGATGAATATCAACTCTACCTCCACCCGTTCGTGCTCGGTCATGGCAAGCCATTCTTCGCCGGCCCCCGGCCGCCGCTTCGCTTTGTGGCCAGCGATTTGATCGGCGATGACGTAATCAGGTTGACCTATGTGCCTGCCTGACCACGCGGTCGTCAAACGCCAGCAGGACTACAGCCCCTTCGGCACCAAGCCGGCCAGCCAGTTCACGGAGCGTTTCGCGGCATCGGCGGTCGCCGAGGCGGCGCGGCCGAGATCGGTCTTGACCACTGTGTAGCCGTTTTTGGTGCGATAGAGCACGCCGGTTCCGCCATCGACCACCTGTTCATAGGCGACGGGCCGGGCGGCGTCGGCTTCCATGGCCGTCGTCGGCGAACCGACCGAGACGCTCGGCCGGTGGCTCAGTTCCGGCGGCAATGGGCTTTCGGTTCTGACAACGCGGCTGGCGGGCTTCAATTCCGGGCGCGACGCGGTCGCGGCCAGCTGCGAGGAGGACGACGAACCCTTTGCGCGGCAGATGCCGGAGACGAGCGGATAGTTGAAATTGCGCTCGTGCATCATCTGGCTTTTCATCGCCGCTTCGCACTCGGCGATGGTCGACCACTTGGCCGGCGTCTCGCCGATATATTCGCAAAGCTTGGCGTCGCAGTCGCAGCCGACAATGGTCATAGCGACAAGGGCGGTCTTGATCACGGTCTTGTCCCTTCGAGATGCCCCCCGGCAACCCATCCATTTCTTCCCATTCCTTCGCGCGCGAACAAGGCGGGATTTGGCCGCGATTGTGGAATGGGCGTGGCGGAGCGCAGGAAATGCATAATCCTGGCCGGGCGTGGCCGAAAGGCCTCAGTAGTCGTAGACGTGTTCAAGCCTGGCGCCGGCCTTGATCAGCGCCGGCAGCACGAGATGTAGCCTGCGCACGGCGACGACCATGCCGGTGCGGCGCGTGGATTGATCGGCCGGGAGCGGATAGCTGAACAGGATGCGCATGCCTTCGGGAACGGCGATCGTATCGGTGGAGAGCACCGTGACCATGATCTCGTCATTGCCGCCGATCTCGACGAAGGAGACGCCCTTGTCGATCAGGCGCGGGATCATTTCGGTGAACACCTGATAGCGCCTGGTGACGAAGATGGTGCCGTCAGCGCCCATGTCGCGTTCGAGCAAGGTGTCGGGCTCGTTGCGGGTGGCTTCGCCGACCGGCCCCTTGGCCCAGACATGGATGTCGAGCAAGGCAGGGTCCATCGTGGCGGCGAGCGCCTTGGTGATCAGGTCGGCATAGCCCTGCTTGATGGTGTCGGCGAGACCGAACGCCAGCTTGCGTTCGCTGGTGCGGATCGAGCTGTCGCCCGGCGCCGGCTGCACGGCAAACAGGCCGTCTCGCTTTTCGGCATAGGGGAACTGATACCAGGGCACCTGGTCGAGAAACCCTGCATAGTCCGCCGCCACCTTGGCCTGATAGATGTCGGCGGCGGTGCGCTTGGCCGTCGTCGCCTCGGTGATGCGGCCGACCGTGTTCTCATAGGCCCACTGCAGGATATGCTCGATCGAGTGGCTGGTGCCGATGATGGCCAGCATCTGGTGGTTGGCGTAGTTGAACTTGTAGGGAGCGCTGGCGCGGATGACCATGGCGTAGTCCTGCCAGAAGCGGCCGACATAGGACCAGTAGGGGAAGCCGCTCGGCTGGTCCTTGTCGACGAAGCCGGCATATTCGCGCGCGGCGTAGACGATCGCCCATTCCGGATAGGTAAGGAAGGTCGATTCCTCCGGCCGCTGGTAGTCCGGAATCTCGGCGCGGACCTTGTCGGCCAGCGCCTTGGGCGGGGCGCCGTCGGCAATTCCGGGCAGCGGCGTCTTGTCGAGCGACGACGTCGTCAGAAAGCCGTAGCTCAGCCCGGCGATCGGGATGAGGATGACGAGGACGATCGCCCACAGGATCGTCTTGATGATGCGCTTCAGCCAGCGGAACAGGAACATGCCAGATCAGGCCGTGGCGAAGTGTTCGTGTATGCGCCTGGCCAGCCGGAAGCCGACATAGACGGCGAAGCCACCGATGACCAGGTGCGGCAGGTTGGCGAAGAAGCGGGCCGGGAATTCGATATCGTTGAGGGAGCGGAAGCCGTTGATGAAGATACCGGCATCGAGGCAGCCGGAACCGGTGACCAGACCGAGCACGCCGTCGAACAGGTAGACCGAACCGAACAGTTTGAAATAGAACACCGCCTGGCGGTGCGAGATGAAGGCGGCGGCCAGCGCCCAGACGCCGGAGAAGGCGTGCAGCAGGTCGTCATACCATTGCAGCGAAAACAGACCGAACAGATTGCCGCCAGCGTCATTGAACGCGGGTATGTAGCCAATGGCGACGACGCCGAAAAACAGGAAAGCATAGGCGACGGCAAGCTTCTGGATCAGCGTCATGAAGTATCCCCCCTCTACGAGTCCGCTTTGCAAACAGACTCTGACGACGCAGCGATACTAACCGATTTTAGCGCGCGGTGAAGCGGCGCCCGCGAGATCGCCGGCGAAGGATATCGAGGGGCAAAAAGACAGTCGGCGCCGGGATTTCTCCCAGCGCCTCCCTGTCAGATCAGGACACGGTCGCGGCAGCAACTTCCGTAAAGTCGTCGCGCCTTGCCGGCCTTGATTTTGACGGTCCTGCCAGTCCGCCGCCCGAGAGCAGCGTCCGTTCGGGACCACGCTGGTTTCCACCCTTGCGGGCTTTGCCCTGCGCACCATCGAAGGTTTTTGCCGTCCTTCATGGCAGCATCGGTCCGCCGTCGGCGTTGGCACGCTTTCCGCGGCCCCGTAGGTCTCGGCTCCATCCCTCGAAACAGGCAAGCCTGCTCTCGCTTCGGGCCGTACGGGCCTCAGGAAATCCGCCTTTCACTTCGCCTTTCGGCTTGATGATCGGTAGCCGCCTGAGATGGGTTTAACCTACGCCGGGTAAGGGTCCTGGGGAATGGCCGGAGGCCTGTGGATAACGGGATTATCGGGGATCAAGCTGGGGTAACGAAATTTTCCTGTCCGCCACGATGGGCGTCATCGGCGGACATTCGGCCTTGCTCTGCGGGCGGGTGCGGTCTTCAATGCCGGCCAAGGATTCGAGGCGCCGAGCGCCTCGATCTTTGCGGGAGGGTTGCTTGAAAGTCGGAGTGGTTCTCAACCCGATTGCCGGTGGGGGCCGGCTGAAACGGCATTGGCCTGATGTCGCCGTGTCGCTGAAAAAGCATTTTGGCGAATTCGAGCTGCGCGAAACGCAGGCGGAAGGTGACGCCGAAAGGCTGGCAATCGATCTCGCGATGATTGGCTTCGACCTGGTGATCGCGGCCGGCGGCGACGGCACTGCCAGCGAAGTGGCCGATGGACTGCTGCAGGCGTTCCAGGAAAGCGGCCGGACCACCGAGCTCGGCCTCTTGCCGTGCGGCACCGGCATCGATTTCGCGCGCGGGCTCGGCCTGCCGAAAGAGGTGGATGCCGTGCTGAAGCGGTTGGCCGAAGCCAAGGGTCGCAAGGTCGATGCCGGGCGCATCTGCTACATCGACGATCACGGCGCGCTGGCCAGCCGGCATTTCATCAACATCGCCAGCCTGGGGCTTTCCGGCGCCACTGACCGCGCCGTCAATGCCGACAAGCGCAAGGGCAGGATGTCGGCCAAGGCGCTGTTCCTGTGGCGCACCGTGGTCGAGTTGATCCGCTACCGCTTCCAGGAGGTCAGCATCACGGTCGACGACGGCGTTCCCGTCGAAGCGCGCATGGCGCTGGTGGCGGTCGCCAATGGAAAGTTCTTCGGCGGCGGTATGATGATCGCGCCGGATGCGGAACTGACCGACGGGCAGTTCGACATCGTCATCCTGCGCGCGGCCGGCAAGCTGAAGCTGATCTGGGATATCCGGCTGCTCTATGGCGGCCGGCACCGCAACCATCCGGCGATCACCATCCTGCGCGGCAGGAAAGTGGTGGTCGAACCGCTCGGTGATGTCGAAAAGAACGGTGCGCTGGTTGACATAGACGGCGAGTCGCCGGGGCGCATACCGGCGACCTTCGAGATCCTGCCGGGTGCGTTGACGCTCAGATACTGAATAAAGCAGTTGACGGATTGATTCAGATGAATCCGCCGATCCAGCCAACTCGCTGAAATCGCTTAATATCCAGCCGGCGTCAGAGTTCGAGCTTGGCCGGGAAACCAGGTGCGCGCAGGTCGGTGCCGACGGCATCTTCCAACAGTTTGACGATCTGGGTCGACCAGGCGCCGCCGCCATAGGCGGCCTTGCCTTGCTGAAAAATCGCGTTGACGCGCGATGCCAGCTCAAGCGGCACGCCTGACTGTTCGCCCATGGCGAGCGCGAAGCCGAGGTCCTTCAGCGCCAGGTCCATGGTGAAGCCGATATCGTAGGAGCCGTTGAGAATGAGCTGGCTTTCGGTCTCGTGGACGAAGCTGTTGCCGGAGGAGGCGACGACGGCGTGATAAGCTTGGGCGAGGTCCAGCCCGCCTCGCTTGGCCAGCATCAGCGCCTCGCCGGCGGCGACGAGGTGAACGAAGGCGAGCATGTTGGTGATCACCTTGATCACCGCCGCCGAGCCGACCGGACCCATCAGGAACGATTTCGCGCACATGGCTTCAATCGCCGGTCGATGACGCTCATAGAGTGCGGCGTCGCCACCGACCAGCGCGGTGATCTTTCCGGCCGCCGCCAGGTGCACGCCCCCGGTTACCGGGCATTCCAAGGTCTCGACGCCCTTGGCCGAGGCGAGTGCCGCAAGGCGAAGAATCTCGTCGCGGCCGTTAGTCGACATCTCGATCCAGGTGCCGCCTTGGGGCAGCCCCTCAAGCAATCCGTCGGGTCCGGCCAGCACCGCTTCGCTGACCTTGGGCGAGGGCAGGCACGTGATGGCATTGCCTGCCCGGGCGGCGGCCTCGGCCGCGCTGTCTGCAGCGGTGGCGCCGAGCGCCACCAGGCGCTCGACGGCGGCGGGATCACGGTCGAAGACGGTGACGGCAAAGCCGTTGCGGATCAGGCTGACGGCAAGGTTGCCGCCGAGATGGCCAAGACCGATGAAGGCGTAGCTTTCGCTCACGGCATCAACGGCGTCTGCATCATCTGCAGATGCAATTCCTTGCCCGTATAGGGATGTGCGTCGCAGACCGCTTCGTTGAGCTCGACGCCGAGGCCGGGCTCCTTCGACGGGATGATTTTGCCGTCCTGCCACTCGATCTTCTTCTTCAGCAGCGTGGCGTGGAAACCGTCCCACTGCTTCAGCGATTCGAGGATGAGGAAGTTGGGCAGCGTTACCGCCAGCTGGATGTTGGCGGCACCGACGATCGGTCCGCAATAGCAATGCGGCGCGATCTGGATGTGGTAGGCCTCGGCCATGGCGGCGATCTTCTTGGTTTCGAGAATGCCGCCGGAGCGGCCGAGGTCCGGCTGAAGGATGGTCGCGGCGCGGTTTTCGATGACACGGGCGAATTCGAACTTGGTCGTCAGCCGCTCGCCGGTGGCGATCGGGATCGAGGTCGCGCGGGCCACTTGGGCCATGACCTCAGGCATGTCCGGCGGCACCGGCTCCTCGAACCACAAGGGATCGTAGGGCTCGATGGCGCGCGCCATGCGCAGCGCGCCGGACGCCGTGAACTGGCCGTGCGTGCCGAACAGGATGTCGGCGCGGGTGCCGACCGCCTCGCGGATCGCCTTGATCATGCGGGTGGACAGGTCGATATCGACGAGGCGCGGCTGATGGCCGTCGAAGGCGGTGTAGGGGCCGGCCGGGTCGAGCTTGACGGCATTGAAACCCTGCTCGACATATTCGAGCGCACAGGCAGCGGCGAGATCTGGATCGTTGTAGACGTTCTTGCCGTGCGCGTCCTCGGAGTGGACGCTGCCGCTGTGCGGATAGAGATAGGTGTAGGAGCGCAGCGTCTCGTGCACCTGTCCGCCGAGCAGTTTGTAGACCGGCTTGTCGGCTTCCTTGCCGATAATGTCCCAGCAGGCTATTTCCAGCGCCGAGAAGCAGCCCATGCCGGACACATCGGGGCGCTGGGTGAAGCCGGAGGAATAGGCGCGGCGGAAGAAGTTCTCGATGTCGTGCGGATCGCGGCCGACGAGATAGCGCTCGGCCATGTCCTCGACCATCCGGGCGGTAACATGGGCCGAGAAGGTGGCGTTGTAGGCCTCGCCATAGCCGACCACGCCACCATCGGTGGTCAGCTTGACGAAGATGAAATACTTGCCGCCGATGCCGGGCGGCGGATTGCCGACAACCCAGGTCTTGACGTCGGTGATCTTCATTCTTGGTCCTCCAGAACCAGTTCGGCGCCTTTCCAACCGGTCATGATCGAGGCGGCGTTGGTGTTGCCGGTGATGTTGTCGGGAAAGATCGAGGCATCGATGACGCGCAAACCTTCCAGACCATGCACCTTGAGGCGGGGGTCGACGACGGCGCGCGCGGGATCCGGCCCCATGCGGCAGGTCGAGACCGGGTGATAGACGGTGCCCGAGCGCTTCCTGAAATCCTGGACCAGATCGGCGTCCGAGGTGATCGACGGGCCGGGCAACACCTCTTCCTCGATGATCTCGGCCATGGCGGGCATCGAGGCGATCTTGCGCACGAATTTCACCGCCGCCAGCATCTCCTCGACATCGGCATTGGTGGAGTAGGCATTGGCCGTTATCTTGGGGTAGTCGCGTGGGTTGGCCGAGCGGATCATGATCTCTCCACGGCTCGACGGGCGGCAGTTGGACAGGCCGATGGAAAAGCCCGGCCATGGGTCCGGCGTCAGGATCGGGCGCTCGCCGCTTTTGGGAATGACGGTCGAGAACGCCTGGAAATAGAGCTGCATGTTTGGCCGCGTCGCCGCCGGGTCGGTGCGAAAGAAGCCACCGGCATTGTTCATCGACAGCGACAGTGGGCCGGAGCGGGTGAGGATGTACTGCATGCCGACCAGCAGCTTGCCCCACCAGGGACGCAGCGTCTGGTTGAGCGTCGGCAGCCGGCCCTTGAAGGTGTAGTTGATGCCGACATGGTCCTGCAGATGCGCGCCGACATTTTCGTTGGCATGGACGACGGGAATGCCCAGGCCCTTCAGTAGCGCGGAAGGGCCGACGCCGGACAGTTGCAGCAATTGCGGCGAGTTGATCGAACCGCCCGACAGGATGATTTCGCGGCCGGCACGCGCCGTCTTCATCCCGCCGTTCTGCTGGTATTCGACGCCGACGGCACGCTTGCCCTCGAACAGGATTTTTGTCGCCAGCGCCTTCATCTCGACGCGGACATTCCCGCGCTTCATCGCCGGGCGCAGGAAAGCGCGCGCCGCCGACATGCGGCGGCCGTTGCGGGTCGAGATCTGGTAGATGCCGACGCCTTCCTGGGCGGCGCCGTTGAAATCCGGGTTGAGCGGCAGGCCAGCCTGCTGGCCGGCGGCGAGATAGCGTTTGGTCAGCGGATGGACTGCGTCCGAACAGTCGGTGACATGCAGCGGGCCGCCCGTGCCGCGCCATCGGTCGGCACCGGCCTGGTTGTCCTCGAGCGCCTTGAACGCGGGAAGCAGATCGTCATAGCCCCAGCCGGGATTGCCGGCGGCGGCCCAGGCATCGAAATCCTCGCGGGCGCCCCTGATCCAGACCATGGCGTTGATCGAGCTTGAACCGCCGAGCAGCATGCCGCGCGGCCAGTGGTCGGTATTGCCGGCGAGGCCCGGATCCGGCTCGGCCTTGTAGTTCCAGTTGACGGCAGGATCGAAGAAGGTCTTGCCGTAGCCGAGCGGCATCTGCACGTAGAAGCGGCGGTCGCTGCCGCCGGCCTCCAGCACCAGCACCGAGAAGCGTCCCGAGGCCGAGAGTTTTTCGGCCAGGACCGAGCCGGCCGAGCCGGAGCCGACGATGATGAAATCATAGGTCTGCATGATGATGCGGGCGGCTCCGGAAAATTGGCTGCAGCCTAGACGCGACGGCATTCCGAAGTCGCCGCGCCATCCGGCATCAGTTGTGAAAAAAGCGACCGTCGAACTGGCCGGGTTTGCGGGGATACCCGACAATCGCGCTTGATATCTACCTTCTCGACAGCCTATGCGATGGCATTATTTTGGCGCATGATTTTCTCCGAAAGTCTGCAACTTTTCGGAATCATGCTCTGGCCACTCTGCGGAAGGCAGGAAATCATATGCGAACCCTCCCTGACGCGTTCATCCCCGAACTGCCGGGCCACTACAGCGGCAAGGTCCGCGAGAACTACGACCTTGCGGATGCCCGGCGCATCATCATCGCCACCGACCGCCTCAGTGCCTTCGACACCATCCTGACTTCGATCCCGTACAAAGGAGAGATCCTGACGCAGACGGCGCGCTACTGGTTCGAGGAAACCGCCGACATCTGCCCGAACCATGTTCTCGAATACCCCGACCCGAACGTCGTCGTCGGCACGAGGCTCGACATCCTGCCGGTCGAGATCGTCGTGCGCGGCTATCTGGCGGGCACCACCAGCACCTCGATCCTGACGCGCTACAAGCGCGGTGACCGCGACATGTATGGCATCCACCTGCCGGACGGCCTGCGCGACAATGAAAAGCTGGCGGAGCCGATCATCACGCCGACCAGCAAGGCCGCGCATGGCGGCCATGACGAACCGCTGTCCAAAGCGGAGATCCTCGAGCAGGGTCTTCTCACGCAGGCGCAGTGGGATATCGTATCGGACTACGCCTTGCGGCTGTTCGCCCGCGGCCAGCAGCGCGCCGCGGAACGCGGCCTGATCCTGGCCGACACGAAGTACGAATTCGGCACCGACAAGGACGGGACCATCATTCTTGCCGATGAAATCCACACCCCGGACAGCAGCCGGTACTGGATCGCATCGAGCTACGGACAGGCGCTCGCCAGCGGCAGCCGGCCGGAGAGCTTCGACAAGGATTTCATCCGCTCGTGGGTCTCGGCGCGGTGCGATCCTTACAGCGACCCTATCCCTGAGATACCCGACGAGATCGTCGAACAGGCTTCGCGGGTCTATGCGCAGGCCTATGAGGCGATCACCGGCAAGGAATTTTCTCCAGACCTTTCCGGGGACAGCGTGCTCGATCGTATTCGCACGAACCTCAGGCGCTATTTCTGATCGACCTTCGCCGGGTGATGCGAACTGCCGTCTTCCACCCATCGCCATGCCAGAGCCCACCAACTCGGGTTAACGGAGCCTTGCCGGGTGTTGGCTGACGGTGCATCAAACGAAAAACCCGCCTGTGCGGCGGGTCACTGGCGCAAATCAGCACCATAGGCAAAAATGTACCATAGCTGCGGTCACTGAGTCAAGAAAAAATTCCTATCGTGAAAAGCTGCCGGCAAAAAAGCTGCCGACACCGCGACCCGGCAGTCGCAGGTCTTTTGTCAGTTCGGAGCCTGTGGCCATGTCGTGGCGCGTTGACCTTCGGGCGCCGTGACGATACGGGATCGAGGGCGGCCGGTCTCGAAGGAATTCTCCCATGGTGCACTACGCTGAAGGACGGCCGCTTGGCGATCTGACGCTGCGCACCCTGGCCATGCCTTCGGATGCCAATGCGGCCGGCGACATTTTCGGCGGCTGGGTGATGGCGCAGATGGACCTCGCCTGCGGCATCCGTGCCGCCGAGCGCGCCAAGGGCCGCGTGGTGACGGCTGCGGTGAAAGAGATGTCCTTCGCCAAGCCGATGAAGATCGGCGACACGCTGTGCATCTACACCCATGTCGAACGCGTCGGCCGCACCTCGATGACGCTCAAGGTCGAGGCCTGGGCGCAGCGCTACCTCTCCGACCTGATGGAAAAGGTCACCCATGCCGATTTCGTCATGGTGGCGCTGGATGGCGAGGGCAAGCCGAAAGCGGTTCCTGCCGAAGGCTGACGCAAGCCGTTTCTCCCACGCTTGGTCATTTGTAACAGTGCCCCTCCGGGAGACCCGTTTCGCGACATCCAACGGTTGCCTCCATGCCCGATCCTGCTGCAATCGGAGGAGAGACAATGCGTCAACATCTGCTGAACGGTTGGCTCGTGGCAGCCCTGGTCGCGACGACCTGCCTGCTCGGCGTGACCGCCTACGCGGAGGTGAAGGAAGATATCTCGCGCATTGCCTGCACGCATGAGGACAAGGCTCCCGGCGAGCGGGGCGCACGGTGTGATACCTGTGCCGCGGCGCGATGCGATGTCCGCATGTCAGGAGCCTGAGCGGCAGCCGTCAGCGGACGGCATGAGCGGCAATCCGCCAGCCAAAACGGCGCGTGCATTCGGGCAACCATCCGCGCAGCCGAGATAGAATTTCCGATCAGGCAAGCCGGATGTTGCGTGCGGGGCTGAATCCATTGCCGTGCAAGGGTTTCAGGCGTGCGTGCCGTCGAATTTTTCGCGCGCCGCCTTGACGCGCATGGTGTTCGCGCGCGCCCATTCGCTCAGTGCGCTGACGGGGATCAGCAGCTCGTGGCCGAGCTCGGTCAGCTCATAATCGACGCGCGGCGGAATGGTTGGAAACACGGTGCGGGTGACGAAGCCGTCACGCTCCAGGCCGCGCAAGGTGGTGGTCAGCATCTTCTGCGAGATGCCGCCGACGGCGGCGCGCAATTCATTGAAACGCATCGGTCCGTCGCCCAGCTTGCCGACGACCAGAACAGTCCATTTGTCGCCGACGCGCTGCAGGATTTCCGAGATGGCGCGGCAGTCCTCGGTGCGGTGTGGGTGCCTCGGTAACAAAAAAGTGCCTTCTTGTGCATCGCGTTTGCAGTATCTCATATAGCGCAGGTATCCAAATGATACCAGTACTTCGTGCAAGGAGAGCCCTTATGTCCAAACCCAAAATTGCCATCGTCGTCGGATCGACGCGCGCCGCTCGTTTCGCCGATGTGCCAACCCAGTGGATCGCCAAGATCGCCAAGTCGCACGCCGACATCGACGTCGAGATCGTCGACCTGCGCGACTTCCCGCTGCCGTTCTTCGACGAGGTCGCATCCTCCGCCTGGGCGCCGTCGCAGAACGAAGTGGCGCAGCGCTGGCAGAAGAAGGTCGCCGAATTCGACGGTTTCATCTTCACCGCCGCCGAATACAATCATGGCCCGACGGCCGTGCTGAAGAACGCCATCGACTACGCCGCCAATGAATGGAACAAGAAGCCGGCCGGCTTCGTCGGTTATGGCAGCGTCGGCGGCTCGCGTGCCGTCGAACAGCTTAGACTGTATGCCGTCGAATTGCAGATGGCGCCGGTCAAGTCGGCCGTCCATATCGCCTGGGGCGATTTCCTCGCCGTCCGCCAGGGCGAGAAGAAGCTGGAAGACCTCGAGCATCTGAACCAGGCCGCCACCGCGCTGGTCAACGATGTTGCGTGGTGGGCCAAGGTGCTCAAGGCGGCGCGTCAGGCCGACGCCATTGCCGAGGAAGTCAAGGCGGCCTGACCGCCAATTCGAATTATCCTCCCAAGGATCCGGGGGCGGCGTCTTGCGCCGCCCTTTTTCAATTATAGCGGCTCGAATTGAAAGCTGGCGCCGGATCGGACGACGCGGCCGACACCGGGCGAATCCAGATGCGCGCCGGCGACGAAACAATGATCGTCGGCTGCAAGCGCCAGCAACCGCAACCGGCTTTCGCGCGCCTGGTCCTGATCGGCGTCGAATTCCCATGTCAGCTCAGGTCGATCGAACTGAAGCGATGGGACGTGAACGGTGTCGCCCCAAATCAAAATGCGTTCGCCGCCGGCAGAAACACGAAAGCAGCTGTGTCCCGCTTCATGGCCATGAGCGCCGACAATGTCGACATGTGTCCCGATACGGTCTCCGGCTTCGAAGGGTTCCGCCATGCCGTGAAATCGTTCGAGCCGCGCTTCGGCGCGAAAAAAGCCGAGTTCTTCCCCGGGAACGAGCAAGCGCGCCAAGCGCGGGAAAGCGTCGCGGCCGTCGGCAAGCACAAGACCATGGATGTGGTCGAGATGCGTGTGGGTGAAGCAGACGGTACGGACTCGTCCTGCATCGATGCCAGCTTCGTCCAGCGCCTCGGGAAGTCGGCCCATGGAGGGATGCCAGGCGTTCGAGGCGCCGGTATCGATCAGGATGATCCCGTTTCCATCGTCAATCGCGAAGGCATTGACGGAAAGCCTGAGTTGACCACCAACCAACGCGACTTGTTGCGGCAATTCATCGCCAAATGGCTTGTCGCCGCGTTGCCGAAGCCGTCCGATCGGCATGTCGACATAGCCATCGCGCAGGGAGGTGATGCGCAAGTCACCAAGATCGTAGATCTGATAAAGGTCGCCTGAAGCTATGCGGCGCATTTTTCGATCCTTTCTGGGGACAATCGACAACCTGCGACGGGCAACCCGCGTCGCCCCGTCAATTCGATCTATGCCATTTGTGCAGGCGTCGCCTGCCTCGGCCGTATGATGCAGTCTGCGAGGCGGTTCGTCTCGTTCAACTCGTCGGCGTGGTGCTGGCCCCATTGGCAGAGCGCCAGCAGGATCGGCTCGAGGCTGAGGCCGAGGCGCGTCGCCGAATATTCGACGCGCGATGGCACTTCGGCGAAGATTTCACGGCTGACCAGGCCGTGCTCTTCCATTTCGCGCAGCTGCTGGATCAGCACTTTCTGGGTGATGCCCGGCATCAGCGTCTTGAGCGCCGACAGGCGCCGGGGACCATCGAAGAGATGGTAGAGGATAACCGCCTTCCAGCGACCGGCGATCACTTTCAGCGCCCGTTCCGCCGGCAGCATCGGCAGTCTTTTGATCGGCATTCTCTTGGGATCTGGCATGGTCACCTCCTGGTCAGCAGGGGACAAATGAGTGTGTAGTCGAGGCTCCGCAGATAGTGGCAAACCGCTGCTGATGCCAGTGCTATCGGAGTTTGCCATGAAAGCCATTCAACTCAGCCGCTTCGGCGGTCCCGAGGTGCTGGAGGTGGTCGATCTGCCGGCGCCGGTGCCGCAGGCCGGCGAGGTGCTGATCCGTGTCCATGCCGCCGGGATCAACTTCTTCGAAGTGCTGATGCGCGCGAACCGCTACGCGGCAACGCCGCAACTGCCGATGATCCCGGGCGCCGAGGCGGCGGGTGTCGTCGAGGCCGTCGGGCAAGGTGTGGATGCACAATTGCTGGGTCGCCGCGTGGCCGCGCCTTTGTTCATGTCGCAGCGTCCCCACAGGGGCTATGCGGAGCAGGTGACGATGTCAGCCGATCTCGTCGTGCCGCTGCCGGATGCGCTGCCGTTCGAGGCTGCCACGGCGCTGATGGTGCAGGGGCTGACGGCCCTTCATCTGCTTCGGCAA
Source organism: Mesorhizobium sp. M1066 (assembly GCF_040318635.1). Classification (NCBI taxonomy): domain Bacteria; kingdom Pseudomonadati; phylum Pseudomonadota; class Alphaproteobacteria; order Hyphomicrobiales; family Phyllobacteriaceae; genus Mesorhizobium; species Mesorhizobium sp. M1066. The sequence goes on along the minus strand of NZ_JAMYMR010000006.1, from coordinate 94,975 downwards.
AGCCCGCCCGATGACAAGGCGGTGCTGGTGCCGGCCGCATCGGGCGGTGTGGGAACGCTGCTTGTCCAACTGGCCAGGCTGAAGGGCGCACGCCAGGTGATCGCAGCCGCCGGCGGCAAGGCAAAGCTGGATTTCGCCTTGTCGCTCGGCGCCGATGCCGCAGTCGACTATACCATGCCGGACTGGCCCGCTCGCGTCCGCGACCTCACCGGCGGGGAGGGCGCCAACATCATCTACGACACAGTCGGCGGTGCGCTGACCGCTGCCTTGCTTGAGGCCTTGGCGCCTGGCGGCGAACTGGTGTTTGCTGCGCTCGGGCGCTTTGGCCTCGCTGCCTCCGATCTGGAGCAGTTGATCGGCCGCAACCAGTCACTCAGGGGTTTCGCGCTGCTGCCGCTGCTGTCTGCCGATGTGCTGAAAGCCAGCCTGTCCGAACTGTTCCAAATGGCGGCAGGCGGCCAACTGCAGGTCACGATCGGCGGCAGATTCCGGCTCGACCAGGCCGGGGAAGCGCACCGGTTGCTGGATGAGCGCCGGTCGACCGGGAAGGTGGTACTGATACCCTGATATGGCGATAGCCGCGAACACGACGCCAATCGGGGTTGGACTGCTACATCGACGGGACTGCCATCTGGTCGCGCCCTGTGGCCTGATATATCCGGCTGCAATCCGTCACATGAGTGAAGCCGTGAAGACATCCAGCCTGACCGGCGCCGTTTCCCCGATGATCCCGGTGCTCGTTTGCGCGCTTGCGATCTTCCTGCTGTCCGGGATGGATGCGGCGATGAAGATCCTGGTCATCGCGGTCGGCGTCTACAACACCTTGCTGTGGCGCAGCATGGTCGCGACCGTGGTCGCGGGCGCGGCCTGGTTGGCGGGACCGCGCCTAACGCCAACCGTTCCGGTGCTGAGGCTGCATGCGCTGCGTGCCGCGATTGTCGGCATCGTCCTGATATCCTTCTTCTGGGGCTTGGCCAGGCTGCCGCTCGCGGAGGCGATCGGGCTCAGTTTCGTGGCGCCCTTGTTTGCCCTGTTTCTCGCCGCGCTGCTGCTGGGCGAACGGATCCGGCGCCAGGCTGTCTGGGCATCTTTGGCCGGCATTGCCGGTGTCGCCATCATCATGGCCGGCCAGTTCGGGAAGGCAGACTATTCGCAAGATGCCATGCTCGGCACGGCAGCGGTGCTCGTGTCGACGGTGTTCTACGGCTACAATCTGATCCTCGCCCGGCAACAGGCGCAGTTGGCCAAGCCCATCGAGATCATGCTGTTCCAGAACCTTTGCGTTGCCATCCTCCTCGGCCTCGCAGCACCCTGGCTTGCCGTCGCCCTACCGAGCAATCTTTGGCTTCCTTTGGCCGGGGTGACGGTGCTGTCGCTTGCCGGGCAGTTCCTGATGAGCTGGTCCTACGCCCGCGCCGAAGCGCAATATCTGATCCCGACGGAATACTCGGCCTTTATCTGGGCGGTCGCGCTCGGCTGGTTCTTCTTCGGCGAGGAGGCGACCTGGACCACCTTGACCGGAGCGTGCCTGATCGTCGCCGGCTGCCTGATCGCCGCGCGGGCCAATCCCAGGCTTGCCGAGCCCATCGAAGTGGCGGTTTGAGCGCCGACGTTCAGCGCCCGGCAGGTTCGCGAAATACCCCAGTCTCCACCTCGTGGATGAAGTGAGCGATGAGAGCCGCGCATTGGCGATGATGCGTTTCGAGAAGCATGTGTCCGCTCTCAAAGACATGGATTTCGACTGCGTCGAGTTCGCGGCTGTAGGCCATGATCTCGTCCAGCGCGAAGAAGGCGTCGTGCCGTCCCCACAGCACGAGGCATGCTGGCTGTTGGTCGCGGAGATAGGCCTGGATGGCCGGGAAGCGGGCGATGTGCGAGCCATAATCGGTGAAGAGTTCGAACTGAATGTCGGTGTTGCCGGGCCTCGCCAGACGCTCCGTATCGAGATACCAACCCTCGGGCGGAAACAACACCTTCAGACGCTCGGGGAGACCGCCGATATATTGGTTCCGGGTCCCCTCGAAATTCATCCAGTCCGGCAGTTTGGCGCGGTTTTCTTCAGTCGGTTCGGCGAAGAACGCCTTCGGCGCGTCCCATTCCGGTCCCAGCCCCTCGTCATGAGCGTTGCTGTCCTGCGCGATCAGGCCGAGGATGCGATCCGGCCGCCGTGTGGCGAGATGATAGCCGACGGGCGTGCCGAAGTCAGTGATGTAGAGGAAGAATCGCTGGAGGCCGAGGGCCTCGATGAAGGCTTCTATCGTGTTGGCCAGGTTCTCGAACGCGTAGTCATAAGCATCGATGGAAGGGGCGGACGAAAAGCCGAAACCGGGCAGATCCGGCGCCACCACATAGGCTGTCTCCGCCAGCGGTTCGATGACATTGCGATAGACGTGCGACGAAGTCGGATATCCGTGCAGCAGCAGGATTGCCGGTCTGCCGGGATCGCCGGCATGACGGTAGAAGATGTCGAGGCCGTCGACATTGATGGTTTCGTGGCGGGTCTTGTAACGATTGCTGCACATCCTCTCTCTCCCAGGGGTTCCGCGCCGATCTGGCGGTGTTATGGCTTTGAAACCACATATCCGTATGATAGTGGTTACATCATAACCGTATAATCCGGCTAATGAGGTTATGTTCCATGGGCGATGCACACACCGAATGGGTGCCGGATCACTTCATAGGCGGGCATCCCGCTTTGGACCTGTCGAACGCCGTGTTCGACAGGCAGGCGCCAGCAGCTGATAATGAACTGTTCAAGTCCGTCCGGGATGTAGCGAACTGGTTCAACGCCTCAGGGCTTGCCGACGATCGCCAGGCGCAGGCCGTTGCCGAGATAGCGGATGGGCGGTTCGTGGAACGGGTCCGCGAAGTGCGGGAGGCGTCATTTCAGGTTTTCGAGTCAATCGCCGCGGGCAAACCGTCCGCGGTCGAGCCGCTAGATCATTTCACCGTTTCACGGAAACGGCGAGCTGCTCTAACTCTTTGTTTTGACGCAATCCCGGACGGAAAACCGCTTCACACTTTTCCTGGAACTGCTCTAGGCGTGTTATTCTCGCGCACGGCAAGCTCGCTTGCCGCCGGCTCTATCGAGCTGGATCGCACCAGACCGAAGCTTGCCTTTGCCCGGTGGCGGGACCCGGACGCCGTCACCGCCTTGCTGGCCATGCTGTCGATCGAAGCGTTCTTCACCCTGCCGCGCGACAGGCTGCATTCCTGCCCTCGCTGTGGCTGGCTTTTCCTCGATACGTCGCGAGGCGGCAAGCGGCGCTGGTGCAGCATGCGCACCTGCGGTAACCGCGAGAAGGTCTCGCGCCACCGAGATCATGCCCATGCCTAGATCCGGGTTAGCGCACCACTTCGCCTTTGCTGTGGGCAGGCCGGATGCCGGCGCGTCACTCCGGAAGACCGGCCTTGCGAAAACCATCGACGAAATGCTCGAGCGTAGCGGCGTCGCGGAATGGCTCGGTCGTCGCCCAGTGATGGGTTGTGAAATGCGGGTTGCCGACGAGAAACAGCTCGGCCTCCGCGCGCGCCTCGTCCAGCCGGCCGAGTTGCGCCAGGCTTGCCGCCAGGAAACGGCGTGAGCTTGTGCGATAGGTCTCGTCACGGCGCAGGGTCTCGATAGCAGCTTGGTAGTCGCGCGCCGCATATTGCGCCTGGCCGAGCGTCAGATAGTACCAGCTCGCCGGAAACGGGTTCAGCCGGAACGCCTTGCGGATGTGCTCGAGGCCCTCTTCGACCCGGCCGGCCAGGACCGCGATATCGGACAATGCCGCCCAGGTGTCGGCCTCGTTCGGGTCGAGCTCGATCGCCTTGGCGAATTCCGCATCCGCTTCAGTGAAGCTGCGCTCATAGGCAAGCAGGTAGGCCAGGATCCAGCGACAGCCGGCATCGTTGGGATCGATCGCTACGGCCTTGCGCGCCAGCTCCAAGGCAACACTGCGGGCAGCTTCGGTTGGTCCGCCCCAATGCACCTGTCCCATCCAGTGGTTCATGGCAAGCCAGCGATAGGGCTCGGCGTATCCGGGATCGAGCGACACCGCGCGCGTCAGCATCAGATGCGCTTCCTGCGCCATCTGCGGCGAGTCGTCGATCAGCTTGCGCGCTCGCACGCAGAGATCGTAAGCCTCGAGATTGCTGGGCCGGTTGCGCGGCGGCAGCGTGCGCAGACGGCCAAGCAATGCCTCCACGATCTTGGCCGTCACCTCGTCCTGAACGGCAAAGATGTCGTCCAGGCCGCGATCGAAGCGTTCCGCCCACAGATGATCGCCGCTCACCGCGTCAACCAGCTGTGCGTTGATGCGCACGCGCCCCGCGGCGCGTCTTGCGCTGCCTTCCAGCAGGTAGCGCACGCCAAGGTCCCCGGCGATCTCGCGCACGTCCATCGCTTTTCCCTTGTAGGCAAAGGTCGAGTTGCGGGCGATGACGAACAGGCCGGAGATCCTGGACAGGTCGGTGATCAGGTCTTCAGTCAACCCGTCCACGAAGGAATCCTGCTCGGGATCGTTGCTGAAATTTACGAAGGGCAGCACGGCTATCGATGGTTTGTCGGGCAGCGGCAAGGGTTTTCGCTTGGCCTGGCCGAGCTGTTCGACGGCCCCCGTGAAACGGTAGCCGACGCGCGGAACGGTGGATATCCATTCGCCGTTCTCGCCGACAGGACCAAGCAGCTTGCGCAACTGCGCGATCTGGACGGTGAGGTTGCCTTCCTCCACGGCCGTGCCCGGCCATGCAGCGTCCATCAACTCGGCCTTTCCCAAGATTTCACCGGGCCGCCCGACGAGTGCTGCAAGCAGGCTCAGCCCGCGATAGCCAACGGCAACGGGGACGTCGTTCCGAAGCAGCGTTCCCGCACCCGGATCAAGCACGAACGGACCAAAGGCAAAACGCGATCCCATAGACGCATCTATAGAGCAATTCCAGGAAAAGTGTGAAGCGGTTTTCTGTTCGGAATTGCGTCAAAACAAAGGGTTAGAGTAGGTTACCGGTTCCGTGAACCGGTGAACTGCTCTAGCTCGTTTGGAAGTTTTGAGAACTATTTGGGAGGGCTTAATTACGGCGCCGTCCGTATCCTGCAGAATTCAACCTCATCGAGAGCCCTAGGCCCTCAAACCATATGGAGGTTGCCATGACCAATACACTTGCATCAGCCCAGCGTTGTGCAGCGCGACCGGGAACGCCCGTGCGGCCGGCATCGCGCCGGCTCCTGAAGACCCTGCGAAGCATCATAGCGAGCTGGCACGATCGGACCTGGCGCGAACGGATACGCTTTCGCTGGCAACTCAGGCAGATGTCGAAGGACAATCCGCATCTGATCGACGACATCGGCCTGACGATACAGCAGGTCGAGGGAGAGATCGCCAAGTCCTTCTGGGAACGATAGAGCGAGTGCCGCAATCGTGTCGGGCGTCAGCGCACCGCCTCGCGATGGGCGCCGGCCAGGCGGGTGGCGATCAGCTTGTCGATGCGGCGGCCGTCGAGATCGACCACCTCGAAGCGCCAGCCCTGCGCGTCGACGCATTCGCCGGTCGCCGGCAGATGGTGCATGTGCGACAGCACATAACCGGCGACGGTTTCGTAATCGCGATTTTCCGGCAGGTCGATGCCGAGAATGTCGGCCATCTCGTCGGCCTGCATGTAGCCGGCGAGCAGCCACGAGCCGTCCTCGCGCTTGACCGCGTTCTCCTCGTCGCCGGCGTCTGTGTCCGCGCGGAACACGCCGGTGATGGCTTCCAGAATGTCGGCCGGGGTGACGATGCCTTCGAAATGGCCGTATTCGTCATGCACCAGCGCCATCGGCACGTCGGATTCCTTCAGCTTCTGCAGCACATCCAGCGCGTCGGCCTGGTCGTAGACGATGGGGGCTGCGCGCACATGCCTGCGCGGGTCGAGCACGCGGCCGGCAAGCAACGCCGCCAGCACGTCACGCGTCTGGACGACGCCGATCATGACATCGACGCCGCCGTCACCTGCCGGCAGGCGCGAATGCTGGGTTTCCATGAGCAGCTTGCGGATGGCCGCCTCGTCGGATTGCAGATTGATCCAGTCGACCTCGGTGCGCGGCGTCATCACCGCGCGCACGGCGCGGTCGCCAAGCCGCATGACGCCGGCGATCATGCGCCGCTCGTCGGATTCGATGGTGCCGTGATGCTCGGCCTCGGCGACCAGCATCTTGATCTCCTCATCGGTGACCTTCTCCTCGCTTTCGCCGCGCTGGCCGAGCAGCCACAATATGGTGCGGCCGGAGAAGTCGAGCAGGAAGACCAGCGGCGCCGAGATGGTGGCGAGGATGGTCATTGCCGGAGCGACCCTGGCGGCGACCCGCTCTGGGTCGCGCAAGGCAATCTGCTTGGGCACCAGCTCGCCGACGATCAGCGAGAAATAGGTGATGATGGCGACGACGATGCCGACGCCGAGCGGATCGGCGACGGTCTCGCGGATGCCGGTCGAGGCCAGGAACTGCGCCAGCCGTTCGCCGAGCGTGGCGCCGGAAAAGGCGCCGGAGAGGACGCCGACCAGGGTGATGCCGATCTGCACCGAGGAGAGGAACTTGCCGGGATTCGAGCCAAGCTCGAGCGCGCGGCCGGCGCCATTGATGCCGCGGTCGATCATCGCTTTCAGCCGGGCCGGTCGCGACGAGACGATGGCAAGTTCGGACATCGACAGAAGGCCGTTCACACAGATGAGGACGACCACGATAGCGATTTCTACGTATAACATGAGCGGTCAATAGCATTGCGGCGCGGTCTTCGAAAATAGTCTGACGTGATTTTTGAGAAATGACCGGCATTTCGGTCACGCGGCATCCCAGGGCGGCGTCGAAAAATGTTCGACGAGGGCGTCGACGACAACCCGTACCTTTGGCGTGAGCGCGCGCGTTACCGGCCAGACGGCATGCACGACGATGTTCTCGACCAGGCAGTCCGACAGCACCATTTCGAGATCGCCGCTTTTGAGGCTGTCGGCGGCCAGCCATGTCGGCAGGAAGGCGATGCCGCAGCCGGCGAGCGCTGCATCCAGCATCGGTTCGCCATGGCCGAGAACGAGTCGCGCCTTGGGCATGAAGGTTGCGAGATGGCCGTCGGAATGCCTGATCACCCAGGGACGGACGATGCCCTCGCGACCGTAGCCAATGACGCTGTGATCGGCGAGATCCTCGACCGATTGCGGCCGGCCATGCCTGTCGAGATAGTCGGGAGCCGCGCATATGGCCGAGCGCTGGGCGTAGAGGCGCCTGGCCGCAAGCGACAGGCTGTCGTCGAGTTCGCCCATGCGGATCGCCAGGTCGATGCCCTCCTCGATCAGGTCGACGCGGCGGTCATTGAAGGAGACTTCCACCGTCAGGTCCGGAAATTCCCTCGAAATCTCGAACAGCACGGGGGCCACGCAGCGTCGGCCGAAGGCCAGCGGCACGTCGATCCGAAGCCGGCCAGACGGGACCTGCCGGCGCGAGGCAAGCAGCGACTGTGCGGCTTCGATCTCGGCAAGGGCCCGGACGCAAGCTTCATAATAGCTGACGCCTTCGCTGGTCGGACTGAGGCTGCGGGTGGTGCGGTTCAGCAAGCGAACGCCGAGTCTCTGCTCCAGCTGCGCGATCGATTTGCCGATCGCCGACTTCGTCACATGCAGCCGCTCGCCGGCGCTGGTGAAGCTGCCGGCCTCCACCGCCTGAACGAACGCGACGATGCCTTGCAGGTCGGCCGTTTCCATGGCGATTTCCTATTGTCGACTTTTAGTCCGCAACCAGTGTCAAATTATACCGCACGAAAGCACTATTTTCTATAGTCGAAAGGCATAAATGTCTCGCCTGGCATCAACGCACGGAGCGCGACGCGACATGAGCACCCCAATCAACAGATCCTGGCAGATGAGCGGTTTTGGCCTGTCGAGGCTAAGCCAGGTGGAAGGCAAGGTACCCGAGCCAGGGCCGCACGATTTGCTGGTGCGGACCAAGGCCGTGTCGCTCAACTACAAGGACAAGATGATCGTAGACGGCGTGCTGGTCCCCGATCTTGCCTTTCCCTTCGTGCCGACATCCGACGCGGTGGGTGAAGTGGTGGCCGTCGGCAGTGCGGTCAGCCGCTTTCAGGTCGGCCAGCGCGTGCTCGGCCAGGTGATCGCCGATTGGCCGGATGGCGACGCACCGCCAGTGCTGCATAAGCACACGCTGGGGTCGTCGCTGTCGGGCATGCTTTCCGATCATGTCATCTTCGGCGAGGACGCCGCGGTGCTGGCGCCGCCATCGCTCGGCGACATCGAGGCCGCGACATTGCCGATTGCGGCGCTGACGGCCTGGTTCGCCATGGCCGAAGCGACCAGACCGGTGCCGGGCCAGACCATTCTGATCCAGGGCACCGGCGGCGTGTCGCTGTTTGCGCTGCAGTTCGCCACCGCGTTCGGCCTGCGCGCCATCGTCACCTCAAGCAGCGACGAAAAGCTTGAGCGGGCAAGAAAGCTCGGCGCCTGGCAAGGGATCAACTACCGCACGCAACCGGCCTGGGACGAGGCCGCGCGTGAGCTGACGAATGGGCTGGGCGTCAACCACGTGCTGGAAATGGTCGGCGGCGACAATGCACGGCGATCGCTGAACGCGCTGGCCGCCGACGGCCGGCTGTCGATCATCGGCCTGCTGGGCGCGATGGAGCTCAGCTTCCCTATCGTGCCCTTCATGCGCAACCGCATCACCGTGCAGGGCCTGTCGGTCGGCCATCGCCGCGCCTTCGAACGTATGAATCAGGCGATCGAGGCGCTGGCGATCAAGCCGGTCATCGACAAGGTCTTTGGCTTCGACGAGGTGCCACAGGCCTTGCAGCATCTGGAGAAAGGGCCGTTCGGCAAGATCGTGATCACCACGAACTGACTTTTGCGGTGGGTCATGGCAGCTGCTTCAACATGCCGACAATCGCCTCGCCATCCGTGAAATAGGGATCGCCGCCGCCATTGCGGCCCGTACTGGTGGCGCCGACGCCCGATATGTCGCTGGTCGAGATCAGCGTGCCGGCGGTGGCCAGGTCGCGCATCAGGAAATCGCGCTCGGCGTCGATGTCGGGGCCGATATGGTGGGTGACGGCGCCGGTGTCGTGGCTGAGGCCGACGCCGCGATCGAAGCTGGCCGAGCCCAGCCACAGCGGCCGGCCATCGTCGCCGCTTGCCTCGGTCTGCCAGAAGCGCACATGATGCCGGCGGTCGGCGCTGAGGCCCTCCGGCTTTTCGAAGGCGAGATCCTGGGCGCGGCCATCGAACAGCAGCCTGCTGACCGGCGCATCGGGGTAGGGGTGGTCGAACAGCACGCTTTCACCGATCTCGATCGCGGTCTTCAGGGTCACGGCGTCGGCGGTGTCCCAGCCGGCGACGGCGAAGGCGTGGACTACTTCCTTTCGCGTACCGACAAGACCGACATTGATGGGATCGCCCGGAATGCCTTGCGGCGTGTGCGTCACCATCTCGAAGCTGTGCTTGCGAAAGCCGCGATCGTGAAACGTCCAGAATTCCGGTGCGGCGAAATAGGCGAGCGCCAGATAGGCGGCCAGCAAGGTCGCCACCCAGATTGCAACGCGTCGCCGAAAACTTCGCTGGCTCATGAACGCCGCCCGATCCGTGCGGTATCTGTTGCCCGACGGACCCTGGAAATCAATGGCCAGCAGCGCGCCGCCGCTCTATCGTGGGCCATCGTTTCTTCGCGGGGGCAGCAATGGAGCGGAAGCTGGCAGGCCGCAAGCCAATGGCGTTGACCGCCGAGCTTGTCGCGCAAGTTGAGCGTGTTGAGCCTGATCCCGGGCCAGAGCCCGGAACCAGCGAGCACACCGATGCGGAGTTCGATGGCCTGGTCGAAAAGCTGCTTTCGCAGCATCGTCCCGACACGCTTTGGGTCTTTGCCTACGGGTCGTTGATCTGGAACCCCGAATTCGCCCATGTCGAGCAGCGCCCGGCCACGGCGCCGGGATGGCACCGCTCGTTTTGCCTGAAGCTGACCCGCTCGCGCGGAACCCGTGATTTGCCGGCCCTCATGCTGGCGCTCGATCGAGGCGGCAGTTGCAACGGCATCGTCTATCGGCTGCCCGCGGAAGGCCATTTCGGACAACTCGGCCAGTTGATGCGCCGCGAGATCGATGCCAACCCGCCAACCAACGTGCCATGCTGGATCAAGGTCAAGACCAAGGACGGGCCGCTGCATGCCTTGGCCTTCGTCGCCGCGCCGGACGGCAGGGCCTATGCCGGCCGGTTGCCATTGGAGCAGGTTGCCGACACTCTGGCACGGGCTGCCGGTCATTGGGGCTCTTCGGCGCAGTATTTGTTCAGGACCGTGAGCAAGCTTGAAGAGAGCGGCATCCGCGACCGGAATCTCTGGCGCATCCAGGACTTGGTTGCACGGCAAATCGCCGCTTCAACCGGTGGCGCCGACTAGGCTGATCTCTTTCTAACGGCAGGCGCGATAACCGTTCTTGCGGTTCTTGATGTCGAAATGGAAATGGTTGCGGTGGTCGTAATTGTAGCCGGGGCCGAGCACGGTGGTGAAATACTGGCAGCCGTCGGCGCGTACATTGTTGAGGAAGCCCCGGGTGCGGAAGGCGAACAGGCCGGGCTTGCGCACGTCGATGTCGTCGCCATTGTTGAGTTCGATGCTCATGACGTCGAGCGCATTGCCCTTGCCGTGCTCGGACAGGACACCTTCGCCGGCAATCCTGCGGCAGGAATAGCTGGAGCCCTGGTGGATGGTCTTGACGCCGGAGAAATAACGCCAGCGGGCGGAGGGGACGAGCTCGTTCTTCGTCCAGCCGGCAAAGGTGGCGGCCATGTCGCAGGTCAGGGTCGCGGCGGGTTTCATCTGGATGTTGCCGATGGCCGAAACCTTGACCGGATAATCGATGCCGCACTGGCCTTCATGGATCGGCGCCAGGTCGGTGTAGGCGACATCGAGGCGCTTCAATTGCTGCCGGCAGTCGGTTTCGCTGGCCGGCATCTGCTCGACGGGCGACATCGGCTCGTCCATGCGCGGATAAGCGGCCTGCGTCATGTATGGATTGGAAGGAACAAGCTTCTGCATGCCGGCATATTGCGGCACGGCAGCCGTCTGCGCGCCGACGTCGACGGCCGGCTGCAGCGACAGCACACTGCCGGTGTTGCAGGCGGAAAGCGCCGCCAGCGCCAAGCCGGCGGTCAGCATTGCTGCATATTTTGACTGGCGCGCGGTGGCGAAAAACACGGCCCGAAATTTGCCGGCCATTGGCGGAATCCCGTTGATGGATATCCGGCATTTTAACGATCAAGGGTAAAGGAAAACTCAGCGCCGGCGTTCATGCCTGCGGCCGAATTGCGGCACGCGGCTGGATCAGCCATGTTCACTGGCAAAACGTGCCGCCATGCCGGCGCGGTTCGAGATCGAGATGGAAATGCAGGGAATGATCCGGATCGGCGCCCGGACCGAGCACCGTCTTGAAGGGTCCACAGGCCGCCTTGCGCACGGCATTGAGGAATTTAGCGTCTTTCTCCGGCGGCGCCGGGCCGACCTCGATCTTCTTGCCGTCCGACAGCGTGAAGCTGGCGATGTCGAGTGCGTTGCCGAACGCGTGTTCTGACAGTTTTCGTGTGCCGTTGCGTGGCCGGCAGACAAAGGCCGACGCCTGGCCGATCGATTTCAGGTCCGCACCGAATTCGGCTTTCGCAGCCGGCTGGATGACATCGGCGGCAAAACGCGCCGTTGCCTCGGCCATCTTGCAGTTGAGCTCGGCGCCGGGGCCGATGGCTACGGACTTTCCAAGGGTCTTCAGCACGATGGGGTAGGGGATCGAACAGCCGATTTCAGGCTGGCTTTCCGCCTTGTGTTCTTCGAATTCGACGCCGAGCGTCTTCAGCCGTTCGCGGCATGCGACTTCCCCGGCTGGCATTTTTTCATCGGGCAAGTCGGCCGAGCGCGGGTCTGGCAGCATCTTCTCGTCGTCTGCATCGGCCGGCTTGTGCGGCGGCTGCGGGCCAATGTTGGGCGGCTGAGCCTCGGGCTCCGCGATGTCGGGTTTTGGTGTCGGCGTTGGCGCGACCGCGGGCGGCTCCGGTTCGCTTTCCGTATCGGTTGAGGGTTCGGGAGCCGGCGGCTCGGGAAGTGCCTGCTTTTCCTGGCGGGATTTTTCTTCATTGGAACGGTCGGGCGCGCCGGCTGTGTTCGCAGCGTCCGCCGGGCGTGGTTCCGGCACCGGAATGGCGGGTCCGGATCCCGAAATGCCGGGTCTGGGCATCGGAACATTGGCAGGCAAGGGCAGCGGCGGCAGCGCTTTCTGCTGTGCCTGCTTCGGCGTCACCGACCGGTGTCTTCGTGGTTTCAGGCGCTTTCCGCCTCGCGGTTTAAGGGGCTGTTCGGCTCTTGGTGTCAACGGCTGCTCTATCCTCGGTGTCAACGGCTCGTGATGCCGATGGCGATGTCTCGCCTCGGCCGGCATCACCAGCAAGACCGTGACGGTCATGACGAACGCGATCCTGCATATTCGGGAAAAGACAATCGACCCCATCGCCGTCAACGGCGCCGACGCGAGGAAAGTTGCCTTGGCCCCATCACGAACGGTAACCGCGTCGTTACGCACCGATCGCTTCCAGCCCTTCCTCCAGCCAGTCGGCGAGCAGCGGCATGCCGAGCAGGTATTTCGCGGTGCGCTTGTTGGCGCGTTCGCGCGCTGCCGCCAGCGCGTCCGCCCATTCTGTGGCGTCGTAGTCGCCGCGACCGACCCAGGCCAGCGCGATCAGCTCGGCTGCTTCATCGACATTGAGGTCGTTTATCAGCTCGCGCAGCTCTTCCTCGGTCAGATTCTCCGAGCTTTCCTCGGCAAGGCCGTCATGGTGATGGTTGACATGGGACTCGCCGTCGAGCTCGACCTCGTGCTCGGCGCCATCGGCATAGTCTTCATTGACGGCCGCACTCAGCGCCTTGGCCTTGAGGATGAACAAGCGCACCGTGTCGGGGCCGATCGAAAGCTCCCAGTCCTTTTCAAGCCGCCGCTGCAAGGGCCGTCTCCCTCAGGTCGTTTGCCGGATGATAGCGGATTCGCAGCATCCGTCACCTGATGTTCTCCCGCACGTAATTTTCCGGGATGAAACGCAAGCCGACCGGCGTTAGTGTTGCATTCTCACCCCTCCAGGAGGTTTCGATGCATAAAAGAGTGCTGATCCAGGCGGCGACTGCCCTTGTCGCGCTGCAGTTCCTTGCCGTTCCGGTGTTCGCCGCCGGCGGCGACAGTGGCGGCAGCGATCAGACCGTCACCCAATGCAAGAAGGGCGAAGTCTGGGACAAGAAGAAGAAAAAGTGCGTCGCACCCCAGGAGGGCATGCTCGACGACGACAGCATCTATGATGCTGGCCATGCGTTGGCGATGGCCGGGCGCTATGACGAGGCGATCGCCGTGCTCAGCCTTGCCGCCAACAAGCAGGATCCGCGCATCCTCAACTATCTCGGCTATTCGCACCGCCATTCCGGCCGCGTCACCGTCGGCCTCGGCTATTACGAGGAAGCGCTGCGCATCGATCCGAACTATACGCTGGTGCGCGAATATCTCGGCGAAGCGCATCTGCAGATCGGCGATCTGGCCGGGGCCCAGCAACAGCTGATGGAAATCGAGAAGCGGACCGGCAAGGGTTCGCGCGAATACGGCATGCTGGCCGAGCAGATCGACCATTTTACGCGAAGCTGAAAGGTTCCAGGGCTCTTTTAAGCGGCCGCGAGCGATCGCGGCCGCTTTTTTGTTGCCCCAGTCTCATTCACCGCCCCCGGCTGATGAATGCGGGGATGATTTTTACAAAACCGATTTTTGGGCGTGAAAAACCCGCGAAGATTGCTATATTCAGGGAAATTGCGGTGAAACGGTTCCGTTAGCCCGAGGCTGCCGGACCCGTTTTCTTTTTGTACCATCGACAAGGCTTTCCCCGAAACGCGGGGGTGGCAGCAGGAAAGGTCAGGCATCATGAACAAGGTCCCGATGACAGGCGAGGGGTTCGCGTCATTGAAGGAAGAACTGCGCTGGCGCCAGCAGGAAGAGCGGCCGCGCATCATCGAGGCGATCTCCGAAGCGCGCTCGCATGGCGACCTGTCCGAAAATGCCGAATATCATGCCGCCAAAGAGGCGCAGAGCCTCAACGAGGGCCGCGTCAACGAGCTTGAAGATTATATCGCGCGGGCCGAGGTGATCGACGTCAGCAAGCTCAGCGGCGACAAGATCAAGTTCGGCGCCACCGTGGTGCTGGTCGACGAGGACACCGAGGAAAAGAAGACCTACCGGATCGTCGGCGACCAGGAGGCGGACGTGAAGTCCGGCCGCATCTCGATCTCCTCGCCGATCGCGCGTGCGCTCATCGGCAAGGAAGTCGGCGACGCCATCGAAGTCAATGCGCCTGGCGGAGCCAGGGGGTATGAGATCGTCCAGGTGCAGTTCATCTAGGGAATTCGAGGGGGGCGCGGCTGCGACTTTTAAGCTGAGGTTTGCGCCGCCCCTCATTGCCCTGCCGGGCATTTCTCCCCGTATAGTGACGGGGAGAAAGATGCTCTCATCGACGATTTCGCCAATTTTCAACGTAGCAGAATAGACGCTGGCCTTGCGTTCAGATCCCTTCTCCCCGTCGTTACGGGGAGAAGGTGCCGGCAGGCGGATGAGGGCAGCGCCAGCCTTTCCGATTGACTTCAGTTCTTGCCAGCGTTGGCCTTGCCAAGGACCTGGAGTCCCGCCAGCCTTTCTGCCTCCGCCACCACCTCCGCCGGCATCACACGCTTCCCGGGCGGGGCCAAAAGCGTCGACGCATATTGCCCGCGAGGCCCCGTCAACCCTGGCTCGGTCGCCAGGAACACCGCAACCGTTGGCAGGCCGAAGGCGCTGGCGAGATGGGTCAGCCCGGTGTCGGCGCCGATGACCAGTTCCGAGCGGCCGATGAACGCAGCGATGTCGGCCAGCGGTGACTTTGGCACCACAACTGTCGATGGCACTGCCTTGGCAATGGCTTCGGCCACGGCCTTCTCGCGCTCGTTCGACCATGTGGTGACCGGCGTCATCCCACGTTCAGCCAGCAGGCGGGCGGTTTCAATCCAGTCTTCGGCCGGCCATTTCTTGTCTTCGCGGCTGGTGCCGTGCAGCAGGAAGGCGGTTTTTCCAGAAGGGCCCGCCAGAGTGCCGGCGGGCGGCACGATGCCGGAGTCCAGGGTCGAAAGATCGGGCTGATAGCCGAGCGCCAGCCCGAACAGCCGCCGTGTCCGCTCGATGGCGTGCAGGTCGCGCGGCACGGGATAAGTGGCATCGTAGAACAGCGTCGCAGAAGGTTCGCGCGCGCTCGAACGGTCGAAGCCGGCAATGGGGGAGCCCACCTGTCTTGCCACCAGAGCCGATTTCAGGAGGCCTTGCGCATCGATGACGAGGTCGTACCGGCAATCGCGCAAGGTCCGCCGCAGGGCGGCCGCCTCGCGCCAGGTGCCGCCGTCGAGCAGCGCCCTGCGCCAGCGCCGGATCGCCACCGTATGAATCCGGTCGATCGCCGGGTGAAGCGCGACGATACCGGCAAATGCCTCTTCGACGCACCAGTCGAAGGTCAGGTCCGGGCGGTTGCGACGGGCATCCTCGACGGCCGGAAAGGTGTGAATGACATCGCCCATCGATGACGTCTTGACGATCAGCACCTTCATGCCGCTGCCGGGATGTCCAGCAGCCGCTCCGCCGCTGCCGCGACTTGGCCGACTTCCAGCGTCTTCAGGCAGTTGAGATGGCCGAGCGGGCAGACCTTCTGGTGGCAGGGCGAGCACGACAGGCTAAGCCAGACCAGTTCCCGGTGCTCGGCCAGCGGTGGCGTGTTCTCGGGCGAGGTCGAGCCGTAGACGGCGACGATCGGCGTACCGACGGCGGCCGCGACATGCATCAGCCCGCTGTCGTTGGACACGGCCAGCCTTGCGGCGGATATCAGGTCGATGGCGTCCTCCAGCCGCGTCTGTCCGGCGAGATCGACGACGCCGGGGGCCTGGGCCGCGATCTCCGCCGTCACGTCGCGGTCGTTCTTCGAGCCGAACAGAGCGACCTTCAAGCCTTTGCCCATGAAATCGCGGGCAAGCCCGGCATAACTTTCGCTGGGCCAGCGCTTGGCCGGGCCGAATTCGGCGCCGGGCATCAGGGCCACGAATTTCTGCGGCGCTAGGCCGAACCGGCCGAGCAGGTCGACCTGGTTTTTCGTGTCCACGCTAAGCCGTGGCGCCCGGAAACCACCGCCCTGGGCAAGGCCGAAATAGGCCTGCGCGGTGCGTCGTTTGATGCTGTCGGGCAATGGCACGATGTCGGTCAACAGGCCATAGCGCATCTCGCGCAGGTTGCCGACCCGGCGCGGAATGCTGGCAAAGAACGGGATCAGCGCCGACTTCCAGCTGCCCGGCAGGACATAGGCGATGTCGTAGCGGCCGCGCAGCAGGCGGCCGAAGCGGCGCCGATGGGTGAATTCGAGCGCACCGGGTTTGAGCGGAAAGTCGATCTGCTGGCGGATTTCGGGCATGCGCTTGACCAGGGGTGCTGCCCAGGCCGGCGCCAGCACATCGATGGCGGCGTTGGGATGCAACTCCTTCAGCGCCGAAAACAGGCACTGCGCCATCACCATGTCGCCCACCCAGCGTGGGCCGATCACGAGGATCGTTGGGCTTTCAGCCATTCGACATAGTCTCTGACACCGGTTTCCACTGTCCGGAATTGGCCATTGTAACCGGCCGCGCGCAAACGGGACATATCAGCTTGCGTAAAGCTCTGGTAGCTGCCCTTGAGATGGTCGGGGAAGGTGATGAACTCGATCTCGCCCTTGCCCAGCGTGTCGATCACTGTTTCGGCTATGGCGCGGAAGGGCTGGGCACGGCCGGTGCCGCAATTGAAGATGCCGCTTGAGCCCTGTTTCCACAGCCACAGATTGACGTCGGCGACGTCGCCGACATGGATGAAGTCGCGGCTTTGTTCGCCGGGCCCGAACCCGTCATAGGCGCCGAACAGTTTCGGGTTCTCGCCGCGTTCGACCTGGTTGAACAGATGGAAGGCGACGGAGGCCATGGCGCCCTTGTGCGCTTCGCGCGGGCCATAGACGTTGAAGTAACGCAAGCCCACGACCTGTGAATGGTCGGTATCGAAGACAGTGCGCCTGACGAAGTCGTCGAACAGCTTCTTGGAATAGGCGTAGACGTTGAGCGGCCGCTCGAGCGCCGGATCCTCGCGAAACTCCGAGCCGCCGCCATAGACGGAAGCCGAGGAGGCGTAGAGGAAGGGCACGCGCAGCGCCTGGCTTGCGTGCAGCAGCCGTTTCGAGAAGGCGTAGTTCACCTCCATCATGAACTTGCCGTTCCACTCGGTGGTGGTCGAGCAGGCGCCCTGGTGGAAGACGGCCTCGATGCGGCCGAGCGAGCCTGCCTCCATGCGGGGCAGAAAGTCGTCCTTGTCGAGATAGTCGGCGATCTTGAGATCGGCAAGATTGGCGATCTTGTGACCGTCGGTAAGGTCGTCGACGACGAGGATGTCGTCATGCCCTTCGGCATTCAGCGCGGCGACGATGTTGGAGCCGATCATGCCGGCGCCGCCCGTGACGATGATCATATTGTTGGCCCTGATACGCGTTTCACTTGTCGATTCCGGCCCTTATAAGGGAGGCAGGGTGGGCTGTCGATAAAGCAGGCAGCAGGCTGGATGTCACAGTGGCGCCGCAAAGCTGCCGCTTCAGTCGGTTCGTGCCGCTCAGCATGATCGTGAGGGACCAAAAATGCCATCGACCGAACTGCTCATCGCGTTTTTCGCCACCACGGCGATCTTCGCCTACATTCCAGGCCCGGCCATGCTCTATGCCGCCGCGCAGACGATGGCGCGCGGCCGCTGGTCCGGCCTGACGGCGGCACTTGGCATCCATCTGGGCGGCTACGTGCATGTTTTCGCCGCGGCTGCCGGGCTGTCGGTGCTGTTTCATGCCGTGCCGACGCTCTACCTGGCGGTCAAGCTGGTCGGCGCGCTCTATCTGATCTGGCTTGGCGTCGCGCTGTTTCGCAAGCGCGCGGACGGCGAGGCGGCGCTGCCTGCGATCGAGCGCAAATCGGCACGGCGCGCCTTTTTCGAGAGCATCACCGTCGAGGTGCTCAATCCGAAGACAGCGATCTTCTTCATGGCGTTCCTGCCGCAATTCATCGACGCCTCGGCGGCGTTTCCGGTCTGGCTGCAGTTCGTCGTGCTCGGCACGATCGTTAATCTGATGTTCTCCTCGGCCGATATCGTCTGTGTGTTCCTGGCGGGCGCCGTGATCGGCCGTTTGCGGCGTTCGAGCCGGGCACAGCGGCTGATGCAACGGGCGGGAGGGGCTGTGCTGGTCGGGCTGGGCGTCCATGTCGCCCTGCAGAAGAGCTGACCGCCCGAGCCTGCCGGGATCATGCCTGCCGTTGCGCTGTATGAATTTGCGGTATATCGGCTTTCGCCATGAGCGATCCGACCAGTCGATTGATGAGCACTTATGAGAATTGAAAATCGGCCTTTTCCCTGTGTTGCCAGTGACATGATCAAGCACAATCCGCCTTCTCCCGAACCGTTGCACCGCGCCATTGCGCGGTTCGGCCAGGCCACCGTGCTGGTGGTCGGCGACTTCATCCTCGATCGTTTCGTCAACGGCGTCATCGAGCGGATCTCGCCGGAGGCGCCGATCCCGGTGCTGCACGGGCGCGGCGAGACCTCGACCATGGGCGGTGCCGGCAATGTCGTGGCCAACATCGTTTCGCTTGGTGCTGCCGCTGTTCCCGTCTCGGTCATCGGCACCGATGTGGCAGGCGATAGCCTGGTGCGGATGCTCGGCGAGCTTGGCGCCGATACGGCGGGCCTCGCGCAGGAGCGTGGTCGCATGACCTCGTCCAAAAGCCGCTTCAGCGCGCTCAACCAGCAGGTGCTGCGCTTCGACGAGGAGGAAATCAAGCCGTTGGGTGCTGCGGAGCGAGCCGGCCTGATCCGGCATTTCCGCGCCGCACTGACGCGCGCCGACATCGTCATCCTGTCCGACTACGGCAAGGGCATCCTGCTCGACGGCGTCGCCGGCGACTTGATCGCCATCTGCCGCGAGGCTGGAAAGCCGGTGCTGGTCGACCCGAAGGGCCGCGATTACGCCAGCTATGCCGGGGCGACCGCCATCACCCCCAACCGCAAGGAACTCGGCGAGGCCGCGGGCCATGCGGTGTTCGCCGATGACGAGATCGTGGCTGCCGCACGCGAGCTGATTTCGGCACATGGTTTCGATTTCGTCGTTGCGACGCGCAGCGAAAAGGGCATGAGCGTGGTCGGCCCCGACGAGGCGCGCCACATTGCCACCCAGGCGCGCGAAGTGTTCGACGTTTCGGGCGCCGGCGACACGGTGATCGCGAGCTTCGCGCTGGCGCTGGCCGTGGGCGCCGATACGGTCATGGCCGCTTCGATCGCCAATGCCGCTGGTGGCGTCGTGGTGGGAAAACGCGGCACCGCGCGGCTGACGGTTGAAGAACTCACCGGCGCGCTGTTCCGTTCGCATGGGCCGACGGCCCACAAGGACGCCATCCTCGACGCCACGTCGGCCGCCCGCATGGTGGCGGCGTGGAAGGAAGAGGGCCTGAGCGTCGGCTTCACCAACGGCTGCTTCGACATCCTGCATGCCGGCCATGTCAGCTTGCTGCACGCGGCGCGCAGCCAGTGCGACCGGCTGGTGCTTGGCCTTAACAGCGATGCCTCGGTGCGGCGACTGAAGGGCGCCGGGCGCCCGGTCAACGACCAGCACGACCGCGCCTGCGTGCTGGCAGCACTTGCCTCGGTCGATGCGGTCGTGGTGTTCGAGGAAGATACGCCGCTGGCGCTGATCGAAGCGCTGCTGCCCGACATACTGGTCAAGGGGGCCGATTACACGGTCGACACCGTGGTCGGCGCCGATGTGGTGCAGAAGGCCGGCGGACGCGTCGTGCTGGTCGATCTGGTCGCCGGAAAAAGCACCACCAACACCATTGGCAAATTGCGCGCCGGCGGCACCACAAACTGAGGGTTTCATGTCCGAGTTGAACGATTATCTTGTCCGCTCCGCGGCTGCCATATCAGCCATGGTCGAACGGGACCTGACCGGTGAGATGGGGCGGGCAGCGAGCGCCGTGGTGACGGCGCTTTCGTCGGGGAAAGCCTTGCTCATCGCCGGCAATGGCGGCTCGGCCAGCGACGCCATCCACATTGCCGGCGAACTGGTCGGCCGCTTTCTCAAGGAGCGCAAGGCCTACAATGTCATCGCGCTGCCGGCCAATGCAGCGGTGCTGACCGCCTGGGGCAACGACTATGGATTCGACACGGTTTTTTCGCGCCAGGTCGAGGCGCATGGCGCCGCCGGCGGGGTGCTCCTGGCGATCTCGACCAGCGGCAATTCGCCGAGCATCCTTGCCGCCGCCGAACAGGCGCGGAGGATGGACATGACGGTGATCGGCATGACCGGCGACACTGGCGGCAAGCTGAAGCCTCTGTCCGATATCCTGCTCAACGTGCCGTCGACCTCGACGCCGATCATCCAGCAGGGGCATCTGTGCCTTTACCATCATTTGTGCGAGGTGGTCGAAGCGCGCCTCAGCAATGGCTGATCCCCCGACCTCTAGCCGCTATCCGCTGGCGGAGCCTGGCCTATGGGTCGAGCAGGTCGGCTCAAGGCTGTTCGCCGCCGGCTCGCCGGCGCTATTCCTCGATCGCGACGGCACCATCAATGTCGATACGGGCTATCCGGATGATCCTGCCGAAATGGTGCTGCGCGCGGACATAGCCGCGGTGATAGCTGCCGCCAACCGGGCCGGCATTCCGGTCATCATCGTCACTAACCAGTCGGGCATCGCGCGTGGCTATTTCGGCTGGGGCGATTTCGCTGCCGTCAACGGCCGCGTGCTCGAGCTGCTGCGCGCCGACAATGCGTTCGTCGATATGGTCGTCGCCTGCGCCTATCACGAAGCTGGCACCGGTGTGCTTGCGGTCGCTGATCATCCGATGCGCAAGCCCAATCCGGGCATGCTGCTGGAGGCGGCCGGGCGCCTCGGGCTCGATCTGCGGCGTTCGCTGATCGTCGGCGACAAGGAGGCCGACATGGAGGCGGGACAACGCGCCGGCCTCGCGCAGGGCTGGCTGGTAGACGGGCAAGCAGCTGTCCGATCGGGCTTCACAATTCGGCCTTGGTGCGACCGCGCGGATTTCGACGGCCTGCTCGCCGCAATAGCTGTGCTTGGCACCGCCTCGGGCGCGCCGTGACGGCTTACATCCGATCTTTGTCTCGCCAGGCTTCATAAAGCTTGGCCTCTGTCGCGAACGAATACAGCATCACCAGCATCGAATAGACGAACCCGTGCCGGCCGCACAGGAAGTAGCGCTTGGCCAGGTAGAACTTCAGGAAGTTGCCGAGAGGCGACAGCACCAGTCTTATCAGGCCCGGCTTCTTGGCTCGTTCGACCAGCGTGGCAACCTTGAGGCTGGAGTAGGTGTTGGCTCTTGCCAGATCCTCGGCAATGGTCATTTCGCGGCGATGCAGCAGCACGCCATTTTCTATCGTGCCGGTTTCGCCTGGCACCTCGAACGACTCATGGACCCGCAGATTAAGGTCCATCATGGCCTTGTCGCGGCGGAAAAGACGCAGCAGCCTGTTGTGAAGCACCCAGCGGTGCGCATAGCCATAGCCCTTCAGCTTGTCGCGGCGTCTGATGTACCATCCGTCGAAGGCGTCACTCCCAAGCTGGGTCACATTCATGATTGACTGCCTGAGCACGTCGTCGATGGCCTCGTCGGCTTCAATCGAAAGGCACCATGGTTGCGTGGCCTGATCGAGCGCGAATTGCCGCTGACGAGGAAAGCCCGGCCAATCGTTGTGAAACAGCCTTATCGGGTAGCCTTTGGCGATGTACCCATTGACGACGTCCAGAGTGCTGTCCGTCGAGCCCGAATCGACGACGATGATCTCGGCGCAGAAATCGACGCTTTCCAGGCACTCGCCGATCATATCGGCCTCGTTCATGCAGATGACCAGCGCCGAAACCGGGCTAGAAAATCGAGTCATCGTCCCACCCCACGGCACACAATTCTCGGAATTGGGCTGCCCTGCGCCACTTGTTTACGCAATCCCGAAAGCGCTATGCGCTTTCCCCAGGAAAACCGTTACACACTTTTTCTGGAATTGCTCTAGGAAACCAACAAGACGGCTACGGCAGAACATCCGGCTTCACGGAAGAGTCTATCGAACGCCAAAGCGGCGCTGATATGGCGGGGCGCTCAAGCCGCATCGGCGAAAGCCCGCTGCGGTTCAACCGGCTCAAGGCTGTGCGAACGAGACCAGCCCTTCGTCCTTGACCCGGCGGATGGTGAGCGCGGTTCGCACCGTGTCGACATTCGGGGTCGAGGTCAGTTCCTCGATGACGAAGGTCTGGAAGGCGCCAAGGTCGCTCGCCACGCAATGCAGCAGGAAATCGGATTCGCCCGACACCATCCAGGCGTCGCGTACGATCGGCCAGCCGCGGGTGCGCTCGGCAAAGATACGCAGCTCGGCATCGGCCTGATGATGCAGGCCGACCAGGCAGAAGGCAACGACATCGAGGCCGAGCGCTGGCGCATTGAGCAAGGCACGGTAGCCACGGATGATGCCGGCTTCCTCCAGGCGCTTGACGCGGCGCAGGCATGGCGGTGCCGAAATGCCGACGCGGTTCGACAGTTCGACATTGGTCATGCGGCCGTCGCCCTGCAATTCGCGCAGGATCTTCCAGTCGATGGCGTCGAGGTCGGCCTTGAGCGGCATGGGGGTTCTCAACCATGAGGGGCAATACGCAAGAATCTTGCGTGATTTTGTAATTAAACGACTTCGCTGTCCATTCCATCCTTCGCCCGGAATATTTCGCGGGATCAGCGGGCGACAGGTGTGACAAAGCTTTCCGGGGACGAACTCCAACTTGCCTTGCTGGCGTCGTGGGCAACACTTACATTACGCGCGACAACGATCGAGTTTTCCATGCCGCAATTGCCGGCAGCCCTCCGCAGAGGCTTTAGATGACCACCAAGCACGCGCCCGTTCTCATCATCGGTTCCGGCCCGGCCGGCTATACGGCGGCGGTCTATGCCGCCCGCGCCATGCTGAAGCCGATGCTGGTCGCCGGCCTGCAGCAGGGCGGGCAGTTGATGATCACCACCGATGTCGAGAACTATCCAGGCTTCGCCGACCCGATCCAGGGTCCGTGGCTGATGGAGCAGATGCTGAAACAGGCCGAGCATGTCGGCACCGACATCATCAACGACATCATCACCGAGGTCGATCTCAACGTGCGACCGTTCCGTGCCAAGGGCGATTCCGGCACCACCTACACCGCCGACGCGCTGATCATCGCCACCGGCGCGCAAGCGAAATGGCTGGGCATCCCGACCGAGCAGGACTTCATGGGTTTTGGAGTCTCGGCCTGCGCCACCTGCGACGGCTTCTTCTACCGGGGCAAGGATGTCGCGGTGATCGGCGGCGGCAATTCAGCGGTGGAAGAGGCGCTCTATCTGTCCAATCTCGCCAAGAGCGTGACGGTCATCCACAGGCGCAGCGACTTTCGCGCCGAACGTATCCTGCGCGAGCGGCTTCTGAAGAAGGACAATGTCCGCGTCATCTGGGACACGATCGTCGATGAGATCACCGGCCGGCCCGGCAAGACGCCGCTGCCGCCCTCGGTCGAGGGGCTGAAGCTCAAGCATGCGGTGACCGGCGAGGTGTCGCACCTCAAGGTCGACGGCGTGTTCGTGGCCATCGGCCATGCGCCGGCGGTTGAACTGTTCGCCGGCAAGCTCAAGCAGAAGCCGAACGGCTATCTGTGGACGGCGCCGGATTCGACCCGCACCGATGTGCCGGGCGTGTTCGCGGCCGGCGATGTGACCGACGATATCTACCGCCAGGCGGTGACGGCAGCGGGGCTCGGCTGCATGGCCGCGCTCGAGGCGGAAAAGTATCTGGCCGGCATCGAAGTGCATCGCGAAGCGGCCGAGTAGAGAGTTCAGAGAGCGGCTTAGAAACGCCGTGTAAAAGCCTGATTTTTCATTCAGACGCCAAAACAGAACGAGGGGAATCATGGCGTTGGACTGGGACAAGCTACGCGTGTTTCACGCTGCGGCGGAGGCGGGGTCGTTTACCCATGCGGCCGAGACATTGCATCTGTCGCAATCGGCGATCTCGCGGCAGGTCAGCGCACTCGAGCATGATGTCGGCGTGCCGCTGTTCAACCGCCACGCCCGCGGGCTGGTGCTGACCGAGCAGGGTGAGATGCTGTTTCGCACGGCGCATGACGTGCTGATGAAGCTGGAGACCATCAAGTCCCGACTGACCGAGACCAAGGATCGCCCGTCGGGCGTGCTGCGGGTGACGACGACGGTGGGGCTGGGCGCCGGCTGGCTGACCGAGCGGGTGCAGGAATTCATCGAACTCTATCCCGAAATCAGCCTGCAGCTGATCCTCGCCAACGAGGAACTCGATCTCACCATGCGCCAGGCCGATTGCGCCATCCGGCTGCGCCAGCCGCAGCAGCCGGACCTGATCCAGCGCCGCCTGTTCACCGTGCACTTCCACCTCTACGCGGCCCCATCCTATGTCGCCAAGCATGGCAAGCCGTCTTCCGTCGCCGAGCTGAAGGCCCATCGCATCGTCACCTTCGGCGTGCCGGTGCCGTCGCATCTGTCGGAGCTGAACTGGCTGGAAACGGTCGGTGATTTCGAAGGCGGACAAAGGGTGCCGACGCTGCAGATCAACGACATATTGTCGATCAAGCGTGCGGTGCAGGGTGGTGCCGGCATCGCCATGCTGCCCGACTATGTGATCAGCAAGGACTCCGACCTCGTGCAGCTGCTGCCGGAGACCGAGGTGCCGTCTTTCGACACCTATTTTGCCTATCCGGACGCGATGAAGAACCAGGCCAAGCTGCACGTGTTCCGCGATTTCATTATCGCGAAGGCCAGAAGCTGGTCATTCTAGAGACATGTCGATTGCCTAGCTCGACCTGAATCTCAACATGCCCTGAGACGGCGCTGCCGGTTTCACCTACTCCCGCCAGGGCGACAGTCGAGGCAGCCAGCCCGGGACGTTGCGGCGGTAGGTGTCGTATTCGGCGCCGTAGCGGTGAGCCAAGGTCGGCTCCTCGTAGAACCGCACGAAAGAGCCCATGACGATCGCGCCGATGACTGCATAGGCGACAAGCGCCCAGCTCGAGAACAGCAGCGCCTGGCCGAGGATGATCGACAGCACGGCGACATACATCGGGTTGCGGACATGGCGGTAGATGCCGCCGATCACCAGCCTCTCGGTCGGGGCGACCGGTGCGGGTGTGCCCAGGCCCTCAAGCGCAAAACGGCCGAAGGCATGCAGGAGTGCCGCGACCGCGGCGACGATCAGAAGCCCGCCGACAGGGACAAAGCCCGGCAGACCAGACCACGGCAAGCCCCAGCGATCGGTCAATAGCCAAGGCACCAGCCCGGCAACCACGCAGGGCGCCGCGATGAAGAAGGCCGCACTGCCCGCGATCGCCGAAAACGTCCGCATTGGCTGCTTCCTCCCCGATTGCCTTACAAATGCACGCCTACTGCCCGCTTCCACATCATTGCCTAGTTTTGGCATTTCGAGCCGAAAGCCAGCCGAGATTAGCGATTCTGTAGTTGCAATTGCCCGATTCAGCGCTCCATTTCGACGATTTTGCTGGTCCTATTGGCTTCTGGAATGGGTTAGACCACAGCCTGCGTCTTTTTGCATGTGTGTGTTGCAAAATAGATGCTTGTTTCTTGGGCATGATGAGCACATATATAGATCATCTCCTGGGCGCGTTCTCCTCCCATTAGCGCCCTCGAGTGTTCCCCTCTGGAGGTTAGCCTTAACAGGCACTCCAATCAAACTCAGCCGGATCTTCATTGATCCGGCTTTTTTGTTGCCTGTGCCCTGCTGGGCCGGCCAAAAATTCCATCACAATTGCCACGTAACGGTGACATGTAACCTCTGGTAACATATCCCGGACGCCCGCGACCTGCTATGTAGATCATAGGACGCGGTGTGGTTCGGACGGGAGATGGGGGCATCACTCGTACGGCCCGGGCTCAGGCGGCTACCGCGTCCGAACCGTTTTTCCGCCGAACTTGGCGGCACCAAATGCGGCGGACCTGCCGTTTTACCTCCCAAGGAAACGGTCCGCGAACAAAACGACGTCCGGTCCCCGCCGGACGTCGTTTTCTCTTGTTCCCCCGAATCAGGTTCGATAGGAACGCCACGCCATCAGGCAGCCTTGCCGTTGGTGTTCATCGCCTCGTCGGCCAGACGGCCGGTGAGTTCGGCCATGTGGTCGAAGACGGCACGATAGCTGGCAACGCCCGCGGTCGCGGAGCGCAACTCGATGATCAGGTCGCCGATCTCGGCTTGCGGCATGGTTGCCTCGACGACATCCCATCCCGGCCAGTCGGGCCGCGCGTCGTAGCCGAGGATCTGGCCGCGCCGCTGCGGGATGAGAGCGATGATCTTCGAGGTGGCGTCGGAGGGGGTGACGATCTCGACCTTCATCACGGGCTCCAGGAGCACCGGCAAGCACGCGGCCATGCCTTCCTTCATCGCCAGCTTGGCCGCCATCTGGAAGGCCATGTCGGAGGAATCGACCGCATGATAGGAGCCGTCCGACAGGTTGACTGCGACATCCACGACCGGAAAGCCCAGCGGCCCGGATTTCAGATAGTCGCGCACCCCGGTCTCGACCGACTGGATGTAGGTCTTGGGCACGACGCCGCCGGTAATTGTATCGGTGAACTGGAAGCCCGAACCGCGCGGCAGCGGCTTGATCTCGATCACCACGTCGCCGAACTGGCCATGGCCGCCGGACTGTTTCTTGTGACGGCCGCGCTGCTGCGCCGATTTGCGGATCGTCTCGCGATAGGGCACCGCCGGCGGATGGCCTTCGACCGGTATCTGGTTCTTGCCTTCCAGCCGCTCGCGCACCACGCGCAGATGCATCTCGCCATGGCCCGACAGCACGGTTTCGGCCGAGTCCTGATTGTGGCGCAGGCTGAGCGAGGGGTCCTCCTCGGCCAGCCGCTGGATGGCAGCCGACATCTTCACTTCGTCCTTGCGCTCCTTGGGGCGGAGCGCGAAGGCGAAGACCGGCTGCGGCGGCTCGAACTGGACGAGCGGCTTGATGCCGCCCTTGGCCGAGCTCAGCGTCTGGCCGGTCTTGACCTCGTCCAGCTTGCCCAGTGCCACCGTGTCGCCGGCCTTGGCGATGGAGAGCTTGGACTGGTCCTTGCCGAGCATCCGGTAGATGCCGGAAACCTTGGCGGTGTCGCCGCCGGGTAGCCAGAGTTCGGAACCGTCGACGACCTGACCGGAGAGGATGCGCGACACCGACAGCTTGCCGCCATGCGAGGTGTGGATGGTCTTCATCACCTGGACCAGGGTAGCCGCGCCGTCGGGTGCACCGAGCCGTTTGCGGGTCGCCTCGATGTCGGGCGCGTCGTGGCGGATCGCCTTCAGGAGGCGCAGCACGCCGTTGCCTTTCTCGGCGGTGCCGATCAGCACCGGGATCACCGCACCGTCGCGCAGGTCGGCGGCGAGGTCGTCGAAGATCGCATCCTTGGGCGGCTCGATCTCCTCGAGCAGTTGTTCCATCAACTGGTCATCATGGTCGGCCAGCGTCTCCAGCATCGAGAAACGCGCTTCGAGCTCGCGCGCCTTGTCGTCGCCGGGAATCTGCGCCACCTCGCTTTCGGCATATTCGCGATAGATGTAGGCGCGCTCCAGCGCCAGGTCGATCGAACCAATGACGACGCCGTCCTTGCGCAGCGGAATCTGTCGCAGCAGCAACGGCACGGCACTGGCCGGCTGCAGCATCTTCAGCGTATCGCGCACGCCGATGATTGCCTTGTCGACCTTGTTGAGGAACAGAATGCGCGGCACGCCGAGATCGTCGAGCTTGCGCATGATCAGTTGCAGGGCAGGGATCTTCTTTTCGTCGGCCTCGGCTACGACCACCGCGAGGTCGCAGGCGGCCAGCACCGGCTCGGCCTCGAAGGAGAATTCGATGGAACCGGGACAGTCGACGAAGGTGATCTGCTCGCCCATGAATTCGGTTGTGGCGACCGTCGCCTCGACGCTCATGGCGTGGGCGCGCGCCTCGGGCGAATGATCTGAAACGGTGTTACCTGATGAAACGGGATTTTGTCGGGGAATTGAGCCCGTACGGGCCAATATGGCTTCGAGAAGTGTCGTCTTACCGCTTGCGAAGGGACCGACTATGGCAATGCATTTCGGTCCCGTGCGTCGTCCTCCGGCGCGAGTACCCATGACTGACCTCCACTCAGGCGTTTCCCGTAGGACCGACTGGCATGTATGGTTCAGGCTTGGTCAATCGGTCCTGAGCGGCGGCCGGCCTGTTCGACCGTCGCGGGCGGTTCTTTTCGAGTGCCACCTGCCCAAAGCCATCGTCCCACTTGTTTGCCGGCAGGGCAAGAAAAATAGAAACCCTTTGCTCGGCCGTGGACGGTGCGGATCATATGCTGGGCTGGCAGCCGGAAGCTGTTGCACGTCGACCGATATCGGCCGAAACTGAAAACAGGCGATCCGTCGCCCGCTGTTTGGAGGACCATCGACCCATGAAGATCATTGCCTGCGGCAGCGTGCCGACCGTCATCGCGCCAGACAAGTACTTTACCGGCCGGGTGCTGCAGACGCCGATCATCGAGAAAGAGGCGCCGGCGCGGCTGCGGGCCACGCTGGTCAGCTTCGAGCCGGGCGCGCGCACCCACTGGCATACGCATCCGCTTGGCCAGACGCTTTACGTGACGGTGGGCGCCGGGCTTGCCCAGACGTGGGGCGGCCCGGTCCAGGAGATCAGGGCCGGCGACGTCATCTCGTTCGCGCCTGGCGAAAAACACTGGCATGGCGCGGCGCCGAAATCGGCGATGACGCATATCGCGATGCAGGAGGCGCTCGACGATGTCCATGCCGATTGGCTGGAGGGGGTGACATCGGAACAATATGGCGGCTGAATGCTCAGTCCGCAGAAAGCCGGCTTCTCTTCCAGCCGCGACATTTTTAGAAGAGGGCGTCTCGCGGCGAGTCCCGTATCGTGGCGCAGGCCATTCTCAATCGCCGGATCGACAGCGCCATGCCGCCCGTTCAACTGACCGTCGGTCAGTGATGATTGCGAAACTCACGTCCGGACGTAGCCATGTCAAAGCACCGTTTGCCCCTGGTCGCCGCTGTCTATCTTGGTTCGTTCGTGGCTCTGCTCGACGTCAGCATCGTCAATGTCGCGCTGCCGACCATCCAGCAGGCGTTGCAAACCGATTTCGGCGGCCTGCAATGGGTGGTCGACGCCTACACGCTGTGCCTGTCCGCCTTCATGCTGTCGTCGGGCCTGATCGGCGACCGCTATGGCCGCAAGCGCTCGTGGCTGGCCGGCGTCGGCATCTTCGTGGCCGGCTCGCTGATCTGCGCCGTCGCGCCCAATCTGCCGGTGCTGCTGGCCGGCCGGGTCGTACAGGGCATCGCCGGCTCGCTGCTCATTCCGGGCGCGCTGTCGATCCTGACGCAAGCCTTTCCCGATGCGCGCCAGCGCGCCGGCGTCATTGGCGGCTGGGCGTCGTTCGCCGCCATCTCTCTGCTCGTTGGTCCCGTCCTCGGTGGCATCCTGGTCGAGACCGTCGGCTGGCAAAGCATCTTCCTGATCAACCTGCCGCTGGGCTTGATCACGATCGCGCTCGGTGCTGCTTCGATCAACGAGACGGCGCATCCCGAACATGCCCATCTCGATCTCGTCGGTCTGGCTCTCAGCATCCTGTGGCTGGGGGCGCTGACCTTTGGCCTGATCTCGGCCGGCGAGAATGGCTGGGGCGAGCCAAGGACGGTCGCGGCGCTCATCGCCGGCCTCGTCGGCCTGGCTGCTTTCCTCGGCTTCGAGGCGCGCACGGCACGGCCGATGCTGCCGCTTGGCCTGTTCCGTGACGTTCGCTTCGCCGTCGCCAATGTCGCTTCGTTCGCGCTCGGCTTCACCTCCTATTCCAGCGTCTTCTTCTTCTCGATGTTCCTGCAGCAGGTGCAGGGCTGGTCGCCGACGCAGACCGGCCTGCGCATGGCGCCGGCGTTCATCGTTCAGATCGTGGTGTCGCCATGGATCGGCAGGCTTAGCGCGCGCTATGGTCACTCCGCGCTGATGACCATCGGCTATGCCGCCATCGGCCTGTCCATGCTCGGCATGTGCTGGGCCGGTCCTTCGACGCCCTATGCGACGCTGTGCCTTCTGTTCGCCATTGGCGGCCTCGGCAATGCGCTTGCAATCCCGACCGGCAGCGCTGCCGCCATGTCCTATGCGCCGCGCGAACGCTCGGGCATGGTGTCGGCGGTCATCAATGCCACCCGCCAGAGCGGTCTTGCCATCGGCATCGCCTTGCTCGGCGCCTTGATGAGCATGCGGGCGACCAACCTTTTGACCGAGTATCTCGGCGATGCCGGTGTCGCCAACGTGGAAGCGGTGGCCCGTGCTGCAATTTCGCGGCATGATTTCGCAACCGATGCGGCGATGGGCGAAAGCGGCGTGCATGAACTCTATGCTGCCGCCTATGCCGGCGGCTTCCACGCCGCGATGCTGACGGCAGCGATCGGCGCGTTCCTCACCGCCGCACTGCTGGTTGCCGTGTTGGCGCCGGCCGAGGCGCGCTCTGCCAAAGAGACCAAGCACGAGGCGTGAGGCTGACGACCCGTTAAAAACCCGGCGGTGATGAACTGACCCCCGAAAGTTGGACACAACCTTCGGGGTTTTTCGCGTTCATAGTGCGTCGGTCAGGTCAGCGAAGCCGTAAAACGCTGGATGCGTGCGCAGGCTGCTTCCAGAAGCGTCTCCGAGGTCGCGTAGGAGATGCGGAAGTTGGGCCCGAGGCCGAAGGCCGAGCCGAACACCACCGCGACGCCCTCGGCTTCGAGCAGTTCCGAGCAGAAGGTCTCGTCGGTGTCGATCAGCCTGCCAGCCTTGGTCTTCTTGCCGATCAGCTGGGCGCAGGAGGGATAGACATAGAAGGCGCCTTCCGGCGACGGACAGGTGATGCCGCGTGCCTGGTTGAGCATCGACACGACAAGGTCGCGCCTGCCTTGAAAGATCGCCTTGTTTTTGGCGATGAAATCCTGCGGGCCATTCAGCGCCTCGACGGATGCCCATTGCGCAATGGTGCAGGCGCCCGATGTTTGCTGACCCTGGATCATGTCCATCGCCTTGATCAGTTGAACCGGACCCGCCGCATAACCGATGCGCCAGCCGGTCATTGCATAGGCTTTCGACACGCCGTTCATGGTCAGCGTGCGCTCGTAGAGCTTAGGCTCGACCTCGGCGATGGTCTTG
The DNA here is from genome assembly GCF_040318635.1 of Mesorhizobium sp. M1066. Classification (NCBI taxonomy): domain Bacteria; kingdom Pseudomonadati; phylum Pseudomonadota; class Alphaproteobacteria; order Hyphomicrobiales; family Phyllobacteriaceae; genus Mesorhizobium; species Mesorhizobium sp. M1066. Next base: position 63,621 of record NZ_JAMYMR010000006.1, on the reverse strand, counting down.
AAGACGAAATCGCCATAGGTCAGGTGCTCGTACATGTCGTCGGTCAGCGTCCAGACATGCGGATGCCTCAACAGCACGTCGGCCAGTGCGCGCAGTTCGGCCTCGGTATAGGCAGCGCCCGACGGGTTCGACGGCGAGTTCATCAGCAGCCATTTGGTCTTCGGCGTGATCGCCTTTTCCAGCACCGAAGCGGTCAGCTTGAAGCCATCGTCGATCGAGGTGTCAGCAAACACGGAGGTGCCGCCGCAGATCGCCACCATCTCGGGGTAGCTGACCCAGTAGGGGCGAGGAATGATGACCTCGTCGCCGGGGTTCAGCGTCGCCATGAAGGCGTTGAACAGGATCTGCTTGCCGCCGGTGCCGACTATGGTCTGCTCGGGCTTGTAGTCGAGATTGTTCTCGCGCTTGAACTTTTTTGCGATCGCCTCGCGCAGCGGCACGATGCCCGAAACCGGCGGATACTTGGTTTCGCCACGGTGGATTGCCTCAATCGCCGCATTCTTGATGTTGTCTGGCGTGTCGAAATCCGGTTCGCCGGCGCCAAGCCCGATAATGTCACGGCCGGCATTTTTCAGCTCGCGCGCTTTCTGCGTGACCGCGATGGTGGCGGAAGGCTTCACGCGGGAAAGGGTGTCGGCAAGAAAGGCCATGAGCTTGACGTCTCCATGGAAGATCGGCGCGGCCAGGAGTGGCCGCGGCGCTTCTCATGTCGCATGATTTCGCGCAACGCAAGCATTGTCGGCTGATCCAGGTCTCAAGGAGCTGTGATCGGAACCCGGGGCCGGCAACAATAAATTCATTAACGAGCGGTAGAGGCTTGAGTGGCAGGATCACAGACCAATTGCGGAGCGAGGAACCGTGTCGCGCAGCGTCGGGCTTGCCCACATCATCCGTCAGGACGACGGCACCTCCACCGGTGTCTGGGGCATCTACACGCTGCAAAGCGCCTTCCAGCCGATCTTCGCCTTCAAGGAAGGCAAGCTGTCGGTGGTCGCGTTCGAAGGGCTGATCCGACCGTTCCGCGACGGCGAGCCACAATCGCCGATGAATTTCTTCTCGACCTGCCCGGCCGCCGACCGGCTGCATATCGAGGCGCTGACCAGGACGTTGCATCTTCTGAACGCCGGTGCCTGCCTGCCGCGGGAGGCGTCGATCTTCGTCAATTTCGACCCGTCGGTGTTCACCGAACGCACCGTTGCGGACGCCGCCTTGCGCGAAATGCGGCTGGTGCTGCATGAGGCCGGCATCGATCCGCGTCGCGTCGTCTGCGAGGTGACCGAGCAGCGGTCGGCATCGCAGGAAGCCTTGCACGGCTTCGTCGCGGCACTGAGGGCCAACGGTTTTCGCATCGCCGTCGACGATTATGGCGCCGACGATTCCGACATCAATCGGGTCAAGGAGTTGAAGCCGGATATCGTCAAGTTCGATGCCTACTGGATCACGCAACTGATGGAGTCCGGCGCCGGCTTCGCGTTGCTGACCACCATGGTGAAGAACTTCGAGGAGCAAGGCATCCATACGGTGTTCGAAGGCATCGAGGAGGGATGGCAACTGGAGCTCGCCGAGAAATCGGGTGCATCGATGGTGCAGGGTTTCGTGCTGGCGCGGCCCGAATTGGCGCCGACCAGCTTTGGCGTCTTCGACAAGGCCAGGCAGGCGCCTGTCGCTGCTGCTGTCGACACGTCGGCTCCTGCCGTGGCAACGCCTTCGGCGCGGCCGGTCAAGGCCTTCGGGCGCCGTGTGGCGACATGAGAGATGATCGGCGGCGCAATGTCGGCGATGCGATCCAGGTCGACGAAGTCGGCATCGAATACGGCATGTATGGCGAGTTCCGGCTGCGCAGCGCCTACCAGCCGATTTTCGCGCCGCGCGGCCGGTTCCTTCACGCGGTGGCGGCCGAAGCCCTGATCGAGCCGCACCGTGCCGGCCGCCCCGGCGCGTCAAAGATGTTCTTTGAAAGCGTTGCCGTCTCGGACCGGCTGTTTGTGGAAAGCATGTGCCGGGCGCTGCATCTCAGGAATTTCCGCAACATCGGCGTCGACGGGCTCGACCTGTTCTTCAACTACAATCCGTTGATCAATGACCATGCCGGGCGGGCACTGGCCGAAATTCGCCTGATGAACAGGCATCTCGGCGAGTTCGGCCTCGCGCCGGCCATGCTGGTATGCGAAATCACCGAACAGGCGGCGGACGACGCGCTTCTCGCGCGGCTGGTGCGCGAAATGCGGCGCGACGGCATCCGCATCGCCATCGACGATTTCGGCACCGGGCACTCGACCGAGGAGCGGGTGAGCCTGCTCAAGCCCGACATCGTCAAGATCGACGGCACCTGGTTCGCGGAGTTCTGCCGCCACGCCGCCGCCGAACGGTTCTTCCGCCCGCTGGTTTCCAGCCTGCATGACCGCGGCGCCAAGGTGCTGGTCGAAGGCATCGAGCAGCCCATCCATCTGCGCGTCGCGCTCGAAGGCGGCGTCGATCTGCTGCAGGGTTTTCTCCTTGCCCGTCCGGCCTTGGCCGGCACGGTGTTCGAGGAGAAACCGCTGGTCATCGATGCGCTGCTGGGCCGGGACAGCAAGGTCGTGCCCCTCTTTGGCTAGGGCATGCCCACGATTGGTGCCGTGAGCGTCCTTGGACGCTTTGCATCAGCGGCGCTGATCGTCGTACCAAAACAAATCATTGGTTGAGACCGCCGCCGCTGCGATAATCGCGCGGAGACAGTGCTCCGGGGACAGCCATGATACTGTACGGCATGATTGACAGCGGCAATTGTTACAAGCCGCGCCTGCTGATGGCCAAGCTTGGCCTTGGCTTTACCAATGTCGAAGTGAGTTCGCACACCGGCGATACGCGCAAAGCCGACTTTGTCGCCAAGAATCCGAACGCTATGGTGCCGCTGCTCGAGTTCGACGATGGCCGGCGGCTGGCCGAATCCAACGCCATCCTGCTCTATCTCGCCGAAGGCACACGCTTCCTGCCGGCGGACAGGTATGAGCGTGGGCTTGCGTATCAATGGCTGTTCTTCGAACAATACAGCCACGAGCCCTACATTGCCGTGCGCAAGGCGCTGCTGACCTTCCCCGAACGTGCCGGGGATGCGACGCCGGAGCGGCTGGCGGTGACGCTGGAGCGCGGCAACAAGGCGCTCGGCGTGATGAACAGGCATCTGGAAAACAATGCTTTCTTTTCCGGCAGCACGCTCAGCGTCGCCGACATCGCGCTCTATGCCTATACGCATACGGCAGAGCAGGGCGGCTTCCAGCTCGACGCCTATCCGGTGGTGGCTGCCTGGTTGAAAAGGGTGGAAGCCGATCCCGGTCATGTGCCGATCGGGTGGATGGGATAGTTTTGTCCCGCACGCCGCCGTCGCCATTTCGCGGCTGCCCGCACAAGGCGCCGCCTATTTCAGGAGACGATCGTATTCGGCATGAGTGCCGATCCAGAACCAGTCAAAGCCGTCAGCGCTCTCCAGAGCCAGGGCGCGATAGTTGATGTCTATTCTTGCTGACCAAAACTCGCTCACCTTTTTGAAATGAAGAGATGGATGGCGGGGATTGCTTTTCATCAGCACGAAGCTTTTGTCGGCCAGACGGCGAACGGCTTTCGGCAGAGATTGATACTTCGTCCAAAAGCTCGCGGTCGCGCGGTGTTTCACAAGTCGCGCAATTTGCCAGCAGCTATCTCAGCCCGCGCCTCGGCCACCAATTTATCCAATCGGCCGGCCTTCGCATCGGCCTCGATCTGCCGATCCCACATGTCCTCCCGAAGCGCTTCGAACCAGGCGGCAAACGCCTTCAGTTCTTCAGGGCTCAGTTCGGCGACGGATTTTTCGATTTGCTCAAGCTTGGTCATGGCTGAATAGTACCACTATTGGGCCAAAAGTACCACAAGTGGGACTATAGGTCCTGGCGGCGGCATTTGAAGCCCAGACAGCAAAAAGGCGGGATAAATCCCGCCTTCCATGCTTGGTAGCCTGATCGGAGCGTCCGGTCCGGGCTGGCAGCTATCTGCTGATCCAGCTTGTCGGGTCTTTCCGCTCCAGCGCGCTTCTCGCGCGACTGTCAGTACATCCGTGACTTGCCGCGCGCCCCGCGCTCTCGCCCGGCGCGCGCACTTCGCAAAATCAGGCTGCCTTGCTCAGAGATCCAGCGGACGACTTGCCAGTGCGGCGGTCCTGCTCGATCTCGAAGTTGATCTTCTGGCCTTCGACCAGGGTCGACAGTCCAGCACGCTCGACAGCGGAGATATGGACGAAAACGTCCGCGCCGCCCGCGTCAGGCTGAATGAAGCCGAAGCCCTTGGTGGCGTTGAACCACTTGACCGTTCCTGTTGCCATTTTAGATAGTCCTTCAACATTTGCTTTAGATTGACCGAACCGAAGTCCAGCCGGTGTGCATCGAGATTTTGGAGATAGACGTCAGCAAACGCGAAGATCGCGAGGCCCGGATCGATCGGCCGAAATATCAATGGAAGGCATATAGGCTGGTTTCGCATAAAATACAAGACTGCGTGAGAAAGCCGTGATCGAGCGCTGCCCAACGGCTGCCCCAATCTGCTGAAAACGTTGCGGCAGATCACGCTGTTCTCGAGCGGCGGATCAGGGGAGACGACCATGAAAATCATTCTGCTTGCCGCCTGCCTCACGCTTGTCGCCGCTCAGGCGCAGGCGATCTCGCGCTACGACCCGACGCGTATGAGCTGCGGCAAGGTTCAGGGGGCGATCGCCCGGCAAGGGGCCGTCATCCTGCGCTACCAGTCGAAGCGGGTGCCTGGGCTGCCGCTCTACGACCGCTATGTGCAGAGCCAGCGATTCTGCAGCATGGGCGAGGTGAGGACACGGGCCTACGTGCCGAGCGCCGACACAAAGTCCTGCCCGGTCTACAACTGTAAGCGGCCGGACAATGACCGGCATTTCCGCCGGCGGTTCTTCCACAACAACTAGGTTCTCGGCCGCCGCCGTTCAAAACCCGAACGACACCTGCGCCGGTGGCAGCGGGCCGACGCGCACGCCTTCCATGGCCAGCATCTTCTCCTTGGTGATCGATCCGCCGGGCGCCGAGAAGCCGCCGATCTTGCCGCCGGCGGCAAGGATGCGATGGCAAGGGATGACCAGCGGCACCGGATTGGCGCCAAGGGCGGCCCCGGTTTCGCGGGCGAGCCCGGCATGGCCGGCGGTTTTGGCCAGCTCACCATAGGTGGTGGTTTCGCCGAAGGAGAGTTTTCGCGCCGCGTCGTAAATGGCGAGGCGGAAATCGTCGACGCCGTCGAGATCGACCGGCACGGCGGAGAAATCGATGTCCTCCCCCGCCGCATAGGCCTTGATCGCTGCGATCAGCTCGACCACCCATGGCGGCTGCGCCGTGGAGCTGGAAACGCCGCCATGGCGCAGCAGGCGCCGCTCCACCGCTTCGCGGCTGCGTTCGGGCAGGCAGAGCCGGATCAGGCCCTTTTCGCTCCAGGCAATGCCCATGAAACCGATCACTGTTTCTAACACTGCGTGGCCGGCCGTGATCGAAGCTGTCGTGACCATGATGCGTTCCTTCCCGCAAAGTGGCGAAATCCGGGATTCGTCCCAGTACATATCCGGAACAATATGGCACCACCGCCTGCGTCTCGCCACCCGAAAACCACCTGATCGCCCGATTGCCCGGCCTGAATCGCTGGTGTAAGGGATTTCTTAACAACCCGACAAACCGGACCCGAGCGCGGCTTGCCAGCAAAACTCAACCTTATCGCGATCGGCGTGATCCTGGCCGCCGCCGGCATCAGCGGCTGCACGTCGACCTCGCAGATGAAGTCCGCGCCTGCTCTCACCGAAACAGCGACCGTCGCCGGCACTGACGCCGGCTTCACCGTGCCTCTGCCGGAGACGGTTTCGGTGCTGCCGGAATCATCGGGAATCGCCCCCGCTCAGACGGCCGAACTGCCGCTCGATCCCGCCGCACAGCCGGCTGCCGCGACCGCCGCCTTTGCTGGATCGACACCCGCGGCACCAGCCGTGCCCGCCGTGATGACCGCCAATGCCTGGCAGGCGCCTGCGCCGGCCAATGCGAGCGAGCCGGTCAAGGCGGCCGAGACCTATGCGACCGCGGGGCTGGTCATCCCGGCAACCGCCAAGGGCGATCGCATGCCGGGCGTCCAGCAGGTCGTCTATGTCGTGCCGCAGAACCCGGCGGCCCTGGTCCAGTTCCCGGCAGGGCCCGTGCAAGAAGAACACACGACGGGCGTGCGTGGCGATGTCGAGCGGCTGATCGAAAAATACGCGGCGATCTATCAGGTGCCGGTGGATCTGGTGCGCCATGTCGTCAACCGCGAGAGCACCTTCAACCCGAAAGCCTACAACAACGGCCATTGGGGACTGATGCAGATCAAGCACGCGACGGCGCGCGGCATGGGCTATGACGGGCCGGCCAAGGGCCTGTTCGACGCCGATACCAATCTGAAATACGCGGTGAAATATCTGCGCGGCGCCTGGCTGGTGGCCGGCGGCAACGCCAAGAAGGCCGACTGGCTCTACCAGACCGGCTATTACTACGACGCCAAGCGCAAGGGCCTGCTCGAGGCGACGGGCCTTGGCCGCGACCGCCAGCGCCGCCGCCTGCAGCCCGACGCCTGAGCGCGATGCCTGAACCGCGCCCGCCGGCTCTGAACGACATCCGGCTGCGCAAAATCCTCGACGAGACGCTGGTTCCGCCGCACTGGCCGGAGGGTTTTGTCATGCGCAGCTTCGAGCCCGGTGACGCGCCCGCCCTGCATGCGCTTTTGACTGAAGTGTTCGATGACGACGCCGATGGTCCGTTCGACGAGTGGTGGCCGCGTATCGCGGACGATCCCGAATTCGACCCGGCGCTGTGCTTCCTCGTCATCGACGTCAAGGGCCGGCTGGCGGCGGCGGCGTTGTGCTGGACCGGCGGCTTCGTCAAGGACCTCGCCGTTCATCCCGAGGCGCGCGGCAAGGGTGTTGCCGAAGCGCTGATGTGGCACGCCTTCGCCGTTTTTCGCGAACGTGGCGCCGATCATGTCGACCTCAAGACCAACACGGTCGAGAATCCCGCCGCCGTCCGGCTCTATGAGCGGCTGGGCATGATGCCTGTCGCCTGGGAAGGCTAGGGTGTGCGGATATTCAGGTGATGCCGGCCTGCAAGCGACGGTTCCCTGCGCTTCCGGCCTTCGCCGGCCGAAGCACCCATAGTTGCCTGACCTGAATCTCAACACACCCTGATGCATGTCGCCCACGCAGGAACGGCATGATTTGGGAACCCAAAAGCGCCGCTTCGCATTTGATGGGAGGTGAGGGCCTGACAAGCTGTCGGCGCGTGGGAGGATTTTCCGTCACCGGCTGCGGAGGGACATCCACCACCATGAAGTTTTCTCACGCATTCCTTGCGGTCGGCGTCGCTGCCATGCTCGCTGGCACGCCAGCATGGGCCGTCGATCTGTCGATCGTGTCGGGCGATACCGGCGATGGCATCAAGGTGCTGCGCGAGATCCTCGACCGTTACGAGAAAGACAGCGGCAACAAGGTCGGCATCGTCGTCATGCCGGCGTCCGGGACCGACCAGTTCGGCCAGTACCGGCTTTGGCTTGCCGCCGGAAACAGCGACATCGACGTCTACCAGACGGATGTGATCTGGGCGCCGCAACTCGCCAGCCAGCTCGTGGATTTGACCGCAGCGACCAAGGATATCGTGGCTGAGCATTTCCCGTCGATCATCCAGTCGCAGACCGTCAACGGCAAGCTCGTCGCCTTGCCGATCTTTACCGATGCGCCTGCGCTCTACTACCGCAAGGATCTCCTCGACAAATATGGCGTCAAGGTGCCGGCCACCTGGAAGGAACTGGCCGACACCGCCAGGCTGGTCATGGACAAGGAGCGTGCGGCTGGCAATCGGGATATCTGGGGCTTCGTCTTCCAGGGCAACGCCTATGAGGGGCTGACCTGCGACGCGCTCGAATGGGTGATGTCGAATGGCGGCGGCCAGATCATTGAGCCGGACGGCACCATCTCCGTCAACAACAGCCAAGCGGCGGCGGTGCTCGACATGGTCAAGGGCTGGGTCGGGACCATCGCGCCGCCCGGCGTGCTCGCCTACCAGGAAGAGGAATCGCGCGGTGTCTGGCAGACCGGCAATGCGGTGTTCATGCGCAACTGGCCCTATGCCTACGCGCTCGGCAACGGCGAGGGCTCGCCGATCAAGGGCAAGTTCGACGTGGCGCCGCTGCCGGCCGGCACGGGCGAAGGCGCCCGACCGGTCGCGACTCTGGGCGGCTGGAACCTCGCCGTCTCCAAATATTCGAAGCATCCGGATGCCGCGATCGAGCTGGTCAAGTTCATCGCCTCGCCCGCGATGCAGAAATACCGCACGCTGAAGACGTCCAACCTGCCGACCATCCAGGCGCTGTATGACGATGCCGACATCGCCAGGCAACAGCCGATCGTTCCGCGCTGGAAGCAGATCTTTCTCGATGCGGTGCCGCGCCCCTCGGCCGCGACCAGGATCAAATACAACGAGGCGTCGAGCCAGTTCTGGAACGCCGTTCACAACACGCTGTCGGGCGACGGCACTGCCGCCGACAATCTGGCCGACCTCGAAGCGATGCTGAGCAAGTTGAAGGGCCGAGGCTGGTGACGATACTGGGACAGCCACCCGGCGGGACCGCAACGAGCGGAGCGAGATGACAGGGACGGAACCGGAAATAGCCAGGGCCGCGCAATCGCAGTTGACGGCGCAGCGCGTTCGCTCGGCGTGGCTTTTCCTGGCGCCAATGCTTCTGGTGCTCGCCGCGGCGGCTGGCTGGCCGCTTGCCCGCACGGCCTATTTCAGCTTCACCGACGCCTCGCTGGCCGACCTCGACTCGCGCCAATGGGTCGGCTTCGCCAATTATTTTTCGGTGCTGCACATGCCGAGCGGCCGGACCCTCCATGACGGGCTGCTCGTCGATCCGGTCTGGTGGCGTGCCGTCTGGAACACGGTGCGTTTCACGGTGATTTCGGTGACCTGCGAGACCATCCTCGGCACCATCGTTGCCCTGGTTCTCAACGCGGAATTCGCCGGCCGCGGAATCGTCAGGGCAGCGATCCTGATCCCCTGGGCGATCCCGACGATCGTCTCGGCGAAGATGTGGCAATGGATGCTCAACGACCAGTTCGGCATCATCAATGTCGTGCTGCTCAATCTCGGCCTGATCAGCACCAAGATCGCCTGGACGGCCGACGCCGACACGGCGATGGCGGCCGTCCTCATCGTCGATATCTGGAAGGCGACACCGTTCATGACGCTGCTCATCCTGGCCGCGCTGCAGATGCTGCCGAGGGAGATCATCGAGGTCGCCAGGCTCGACGGCGCCAACCCCTGGCAGATCTTCTGGCGGGTGACCTTGCCGCTGATCCGCCCGGCCCTGATGGTGGCGGTTATCTTCCGCGCGCTCGATGCGCTGCGCATCTTCGACCTGATCTATGTGCTGACGCCCAACAATGTGCACACCAAGTCGATGTCGGTGTTCGCCCGCGAAAACCTGTTCGAGTTCGACAAGTTCGCCTATGGCTCCGCCGCCTCGACCTTGCTTTTCCTGATCCTCGCTCTGCTCACCATCGTCACCATCCGGGTTGGCCGGATCAGCCTGGACGGAGGCCGCTGACATGTGGATCCTGAAGCGCACGGCCTTTTATCTGCTGGTCGGCGGAATCGTCTTCGTCGCGGTGTTCCCGTTCTACTACGCCATCGTCACCAGCCTGAAATCGGGAACCGATCTGTTCCGGGCCGATCTCTGGCCGACGACGGTCAGTCTTGCCAACTACCGGAATGTGCTGACCGAGGGCAGCTTCGTGCGCAATCTCATTAATTCGCTGTTCGTCTCGGGCGCGGTCGTCGCGCTGTCGCTGTTGCTCGGCGTCACATCAGCCTATGCGCTGGCACGCATCCGCTTTCGCGGTCGCTCGGCCCTGCTGTTCATCATCCTGTCGGTGTCGATGTTCCCGCAGGTGGCGCTGCTGGCCGGGCTGTTCGAACTGGTCCGCCTGTTCGGCCTCTACAATTCGCTGTTCGCGCTGATCTTCTCCTACATGATCTTCACCTTGCCGTTCACCGTCTGGGTGCTCACCACCTTCGTCCGGGACCTGCCGGTCGAGGTCGAGGAGGCGGCGATCCTAGACGGCGCGACGCCGTGGATCATCATCACGCGGGTCTTCCTGCCGCTGATGTGGCCGGCGCTGGCGACCACCGGGCTGCTGGCCTTCATCGGCGCGTGGAACGAGTTCCTGTTTGCGTTGACCTTCACCTCCAACAACGCACAGCGGACGGTGCCAGTGGCGATCGCGCTGCTCTCCGGCAACTCGCAGTTCGAGATCCCCTGGGGCAACATCATGGCGGCCTCGGTGATCGTCACGGTGCCGCTGGTGGTGCTGGTGCTGATCTTCCAGCGCAAGATCGTCTCCGGCCTCACCGCCGGCGGGATCAAGGGGTGAAGGGGCGAAACGCTCAGATGTCCGGCGCGTTGCCGATCTTCTGCTTGAGCTCCAGCGCCCAGGCGCGGCCTTCGTCGCCGCCCCACAGCAGCCAGGCAATGTAACCGGCCGAAGGGTTTTGCTCATTGCCGTAGTTCCTGCCGCGCTTGTCGATCTCGTGGCGGGCGAAATAGCTGACCATGCGGCGGATGGTGGAGGGCGCGAGCTTTTCCCGGTTCTTCAGCTCGGTGGCTCGGGCGACGCCGATCCCGGTGCCGCCGCGGCCGAATTCTCCGCGCAGCCTGAGGCCCTTGGCGGCATTGTCGGCCACCACTTGCGGGCAGCGCAGATCGATCTCGTCGTCGTGCATGTTGTTCCCCGGATCACGCTGCCCGAACAGGTATTACGACATCTCACCATGCGCAATAAATGTCGGGACCGATCGCCGCCAAACGTCCTTGGGTCGCAGAGCAACCGCGCCGGGACGCCGGCGCCGCGACTTGAAGGAGCCGATCATGATCACCTTTCCCAACGAATCCGCGAAATACCGCACCGCGCGCGAAAAACTGCTGCGCAAGGAAATCGAGCTGCGCCGCGTCATGGAAGAGGTCGCCGAGGCCCGGCGCGCGCTGCCGCCGGGCGGGCTGATCCGCCAGGACTATGAATTCGACGCACTGGATGCCCAGGGCAAGCCCGCAAAGACAAGACTGTCGGAGCTGTTCGCGCCGGGCAAGGATACGCTGATCCTCTACAACATGATGTTCCCGCGCCACCCGCAGGAGAAGCGCGATGTGGCGACCAGCGGCGGCACGGCGAAGCTTGCCCGACCGGACCAGCCATGTCCGTCCTGCACGGCATTGCTCGATCAGTTCGACGGCGCCGTCGGGCATCTCCAGGCCGCCGGCTTCAATTTCGCGGTGGTGGGCAAGACCGCGCTCGAAAACCTGGTCACGCTCGGCCGCGACCGGGGCTGGCGCAACATGCGGCTGGTGTCTTCTGCTTCCAACAGCTTCAAGCGCGACTACAATGCGGAGGCGGCCGACGGCTCACAGATCCCGCTGCTGTCGGTGTTCCACCGCGACGGCGACGGCATACGCCATTTCTGGAGCTCGGAACTGGATTTCGCACCGACGGAGCCGGGCCAGGACCCACGCGGCCTTGGCACCTGCGAAACGCTGTGGAACCTGATGGATTTCACGCCTGAAGGCCGCCCGAACTGGAACGAGCAGTTGCAATATGGCGGGGCGTGTTGCCACTGAAAGGCAGCTCTGGTCAGCCGCCGCGTTTCAGTTTTCGGAACATGAGTCCCATGGCTGGCTCGAACGAGGGCATCGGCGAGCGTTCGAGTCAGGCACGGATCGGTGAGGCGATTGAGGCGACATGCGCAGGCTTCTTCCTCATGAGCTGCAACCGGAGTGGCCAAGCGACGTTGGATTGTCCGAGGGACAATTCCAACCGGAGACATGCCATGAAAACGCTTACCATTCTGACCGCAGCAGCATTGCTTGCCGGCGCGCCGGCCTTTGCCCAGTCGAACACGACCGCCACGACCACGCCGCTCGCCACGACGACGAAGGTCGACACTTCGACCTTCATCAAGACGGTGCCGAGCGCCAATGAGTTCGAGATCGAGTCCAGCAAGCTCGCCGAGCAGAAGGCGACCGACGCCGACGTCAAGGCGTTCGCCAAACAGATGATCGCCGATCACACCAAGGCCGGCGAGGAATTCAAGGCGGCGCTTGCCCAGGGCCAGACAACCTCGGCCACTGCGCCGTCCGGTTCGGCCCTGCAGCCCAAGGAGCAGAAGATGCTCGATGAGCTGAAGGGCGCCAGCGGCAAACAGTTCCAGGCCAAATACATCGAGATGCAGACCAACGCCCACAAGGAAGCCGTCGCGCTGTTCAGCGGCTATGCGAAATCCGGCGACGACCCGGCGATGAAGGAATTCGCCAAGAAGACGCTGCCGACGCTGCAGATGCACGAAAAACACGTAAAGGAACTGGCGGCCGCGCATCAGGGTTAGGCGGCGGTTTAAGGTCTGTGCTCTACGGCGCCCCCCTCTGTCCTGCCGGACGTTCGTTATTTGGAAAGCCAAGCAATTGGCTTTCCATCCGCTTCGCGGACCACTCCCCAACCCCCACAGGTGGGGAATTGGCCGTCGTCACGGTTTTCGCCAATTTTCAATGTTGCAAGATGAAGGCCGGCGCCAAAGCTGCCAATCCCCCCCCCTTGAAGGGGAGATGTCCGGCAGGACAGAGGGGGGCGCCGTAGAGCGCTACCATGGAAGCCAGCCCGCTTGGCAAACCAACACCACAATGTGGCCCTGTGCCTCAAGGACGGCACGCCCTATACCGACAAGGCTGAGCGCTGCTCAGGTCGACCTGATCTGCTCGACCGCGGTCACCAGCAGTTCTTCCATGGCGGTGCGTATCTGGGCATCCGAGTGGGCGATGCCTGCCGCGTCGAAATCGGCGCGGACCTTGCGGAACACATCGTTGTCGCCTGCCTCTTCGAAATCCGCGTGCACCACTTCTTTCGCATAGGCGTCGGCATCCGCACCGGATTTGCCGAGCTTTTCGGCGGCCCACAGGCCGAGCAGCTTGTTGCGGCGCGCCATTGCCCTGAACTTCGTTTCCTCGTCCATCGCGAACTTCTTCTCGAAGCCTTCCTGACGGTCTCTCATGCTGCTCATGGTTTGCCTCGTTCATATGGGAGACCGGTCTTCAGCGATGTCGGCGGAAGAACGGCCAGGAGAGGCAAGAGTGGCGTGCATGGATGTCATTAGCAAGGCGTCATGCCGGCGATCGAGCGGGCGCTTGGCGGCTCGGTCTTCGCCCGATGTGATTTGACCTTGCCGTGATGTGTCCTACTCTCGAATGCCTGCGGGATGAACCGAGGAGACGAGCGATGCAGTTCAACGGAATTCGCGGCGTCTTGCTGACGGCGGCCGTGATCCTTGCCGCCGGCACCGCGGCCTATGCCCATCATGGCTGGTCGTGGACGCAGGACGGGTTTTTCGAACTCAGGGGCAAGATCACGGCCATCTATATCGGCAATCCGCACGCCACGCTGGATGTCGACGCCGAGGGCGAGGCCTGGCGGGTGGAGATGGCGCCGCCATCCCGCACGATCGCCGCCGGCTTCACCGAGGAGGTGGCTAAGGTCGGCGACGAGGTGACCGCGATCGGCAACCGCTCGGTCGAGGCGAGCGAAAAGCGCATGAAAGCGGTGCGCATCATCGTCAACGGGAAGACGTATGATGTCTATCCCGACCGTGTGCCGCCCGCCTAGATGATGGAGTTTTTCGCCGGCATCGAGCACCTTGCGTTGGCGCGGTGGCTGAAGGCGTCCTTCGTCGCCTACCCCGTGGTCAATGCGCTCCACATCATGTCGATCGGCGCGCTGCTGACCAGCGTCGTTCTCATGGACCTCAGGATCTGCGGCGCCTTCCGCTCGCTGCCGCAGGCGGCGTTCGTCGCATTGCTGCGCCGCATTGCTTTGGGTGCGTTCGCGGGTGCGCTTGTCACCGGCTCGCTGCTGTTTTCGGTCAAGGCGAGCACCTATGCGGCGATGCCGGTTTTCCTTGCCAAGATGGCACTCATCCTTCTCGCCGGCATGAACTTCCTCGTCTTCACCCGCGTTCGCCGCGCCACAGGCCGCGACGAGCCGGCGGGTGGGACCGCTTTGGCCGTGCTCTCGATTCTGCTGTGGATTTCAGTGCTTTTCGCCGGACGGTTCATCGGTTTTCTCTGATTAGAGCGAGCGCCTGCACTGGCGTTCCGCCAGTGCAGGGATAAGCTCCCTGAAGCACCTGGGTTGTCACCTACAGTTTTTTTGCGAAGAGGACCCCCACCCCTAACCCCTCCCCACAAGGGGGAGGGAGACTTCCGTTGGCGCTGACCGAGGCAAATCATCTGTCTTTCGGCGCCAAAGAAGAATTTAAAGGCACGCGGCAGCGTTCCCTCCCCCTTGTGGGGAGGGTTAGGGTGGGGGTCCTTCTTCGCAAGAATCCACATGCGATAGCCCTGCCCTTGGGGGGAAGGTTAGGGGCTCTTCATTAGAACTAACGCGGCAGCCTGCTGCATACTCAGGGAGAACCACCATGAAGAAAGAAATCATCGAAGTGCCGGTCATGTCGGCGAAGGTGCGGGCGCTCGGCCTGCCGTGTTCGACAGCGGTGAAGGCCAACGGCTTCGTGTTCATCTCGGCGACGCCGCCGGTGGACATGGTGACCGGCGAGATGGTGCGCGGCGACATCGAAACGCAGACCGAGGCGTCGTTGAAGGCGCTGAAACATTGCCTGGAAGCGGCCGGCACCTCGCTCGACAATGTGGTGATGGTGCGCATCTACGCCGTCAATTCCGGCTTCTACAACGCCATCAACCGGGTTTATGCGAAGTATTTTTCGACGAACCCGCCGGCGCGGAGTTTTGTGCCGGTGGCTTCGTGGCCGATGGAGTTTGATATCGAGATTGAGTGTGTGGCGGTGGCGTGAGGGTGAGAGGCGGTCCGCGCAGCGGACGAAAAGCCAATTGCTTGGCTTTTCGAGCTTCGAACGCCCTGAGCCTGCGAAGGGCCGGTGGTGCCTAACATAAGTTTTTGCTTGTCTTTCAAGTAAACTCGCTCTCAACTCTCTTCGGGGACAGGGAGGGTGAGTCATTGAACAAACTGCCGAAGAAATTCGTCGAACGAATTGCATCGAATCTCAAGAAATATCAGCGGATTACCCTGGCACAGCAAAAGTCCGACGTGGCGGAAGCCGACACGGTTACCTTGATCAAGGACATTCTGGCAGATGTTTTTGGTTACGACAAATATGATGAGCTCACGTCTGAACATCAGATCAAATCTACATACTGCGATCTTGCGATAAAGATTGGTGGAAAACTGCGGCTGCTCGTCGAAGTGAAATCAGCAGGGAGTGGACTTGCCGACAATCATCTACGCCAAGTTATCGACTATGGGGCTCATCAAGGCATTCATTGGGTGATCCTGACCAACGCGGTGGAGTGGCGGCTGGTTCGTATTTATGTGGCAAATCAGATCAGCCACGAAGAAGTTTGCCGCATCGTCTTTGCCGACTTGAGTCCCAAGAACGAGGATCATCTGCAGTGTCTCTTCCTGTTCGCCAAGGAAGGGCTGACGACTGATGCGATGGACGCCTTTCACCAACAGGCTCAACTATTCAACAAGTTTACCGTTTCCGCGATCATCCGTTCCGAGGCGGTAATTTCGGTGGTGCGCAGGGAAATCCGCAAGCTCTTTCCAGACATAAAGGTCGGCAATGAGAACCTATCGCTGCTCATCGAAAATGAGGTGATCAAGCGTGACACGGTTGAAGGCGACAAGGCGAAAGAAGCCGTAGCCAGGATGCGCAAAGCAATAAACAAGCTGGAGAGAGCGAAGAACAAAGTTGCGAAAGCAGTTGTTGTCGATGTCTCGAGTTGACTGCCGCTTCTGTTTACAAAGCAAAATTATGGAGTCTAGGGCTCAAGGGATGCCGCAGCACGCACCCGCGGCGGGACAGCGCCCCCCTCTGGCCTGCCGGCCATCTCCCCCACAAGGAGGGAGATTGGCTAATCATCAAGCGAAATACTCCTGCAGCGGCCTGACCTCCAGGCTCCCCGCCTTCAGCGCAGCAATCGCCTCGGCCACCGCAGCAGCACCCGACAACGTCGTATAATACGGCACCTTCTGCATCAGCGTCGCGCGGCGGAGCGACTTGGAGTCCGACACTGCCTTCTGGCCGTCCGTGGTGTTGAAGACGATCTGCACCTGGCGGTTGCGGATGGCGTCTTCGATGTGGGGGCGGCCTTCCAGCACCTTGTTGATCTTCTGGGCGTCGACGCCGTTTTCGGCGAGGAAGCGGGCCGTGCCGGAAGTCGCCAGCACCTTGAAGCCAAGGCCGGCGAGGCGCTTGACGGCCGGCAGGATGCCTTTCTTGTCCTCGTCGCGCACCGAGACGAACAGCGTGCCGGAGCGGGGCAGGTCGACGCCGGCGCCGAGCTGGCTCTTGGCGAAGGCAAGGGCAAAATCGCGGTCGAGGCCCATGACCTCGCCGGTCGAGCGCATTTCCGGGCCGAGCAGGATGTCGACGCCGGGGAAGCGGGCGAACGGGAACACCGCTTCCTTGACGGCGATGTGGCCGGGGTTTCTGGGGTCGGGCATGGCGCCGTAATGGGCGAAGGCGTCTTCCAGCGTCTCGCCGGCCATGATGCGGGCGGCGATCTTCGCAATGGGTCTTCCGATGGTCTTGGCGACGAAGGGCACGGTGCGCGATGCACGCGGGTTGACCTCCAGCACATAGACCGTGCCGTCCTTGATCGCATACTGCACGTTCATCAGCCCGCCGACATTGAGCGCGCGGGCGAGTGCCGCCGTCTGGCGCTCCAACTCGTCGACCAGTTCGGAAGGCAGCGAGTGCACCGGTAGCGAGCAGGCGCTGTCGCCCGAATGGATGCCGGCCTCCTCGATGTGCTCCAATATGCCGGAGACGAAGGTCGACTTGCCGTCGCAGAGGCAGTCGACGTCGACCTCGATGGCGCCCGACAAATAGGTGTCGAACAGGAGCGGGTTCTTGCCCAGCAGCGTGTTGATCTGGCCGGTCTTGTCGTTGGGGTACTTCTGCTTGATGTCCTCCGGCACCAGGCCGGGCACGGTGTCGAGCAGATAGGTCTGCAGCATGCCCTCGTCATGGATGATCTGCATGGCGCGGCCGCCCAGCACATAGGACGGGCGCACCACCAGCGGGAAGCCGAGTTCGCCGGCGACAAGGCGGGCCTGCTCGACCGAATAGGCGATGCCGTTCTTCGGCTGGCTGAGGCCGAGCTTGTGCAGCAGCTTCTGGAAGCGGTCGCGGTCTTCGGCCAGATCAATCATGTCGGGCGAAGTGCCGAGGATCGGGATGCCGGCCTTCTCCAGTGCATCCGCCAGCTTCAGCGGCGTCTGGCCGCCGAACTGCACGATGACGCCGACCAGTTCGCCCGAGGCCTGTTCGGCGCGCAGGATCTCCAGCACGTCCTCCGCTGTCAGCGGCTCGAAATAGAGCCGGTCGGAGGTATCGTAGTCGGTCGACACGGTCTCCGGGTTGCAGTTGATCATGATCGCTTCGTAGCCGGCGTCGCGCAGCGCGAAGGCGGCGTGGCAGCAGCAATAGTCGAACTCGATGCCTTGGCCGATGCGGTTCGGGCCGCCACCGAGGATGACGACCTTCTTGCGCGACGAGACCTGCGCCTCGTCGGCCAACGCGCCGGCAAACGGCACTTCATAGGTCGAGTACATGTAGGCGGTGGGCGAGGCGAACTCGGCCGCGCAAGTGTCTATGCGCTTATAAACCGGACGAACGTCGAGCTTTTCGCGAGCTTTCTGAATCACTTCGGCGTCGGTCTTCGTCAGCGACGCGAGGCGGGCATCGGAGAAACCCATGGCCTTCAGCATGCGCAGGTTGACGGCATCCTCGGGAATGCCGTGCTCGCGGATGCGGGCTTCCATGGCGACGATGCCTGCGATCTGTTCGAGGAACCACGGGTCGATCTTGCACATGGCGTGCACGTCTTCCAGCGAGGTGCCCATGCGGATCGCCTGCGCCACCATGCGCAGCCGGTCGGGCGTCGGCGTGCCGAGTGCGGCGCGGATGGCGTTGCGGTCGTCGGCATGGTTGGCCGCGCCATAGCCGAGGCCGGGGATCTCGATTTCGTCGAGACCCGTCAGGCCGGTTTCGAGGCCACGCAGCGCCTTCTGCAGCGATTCCTGAAACGTGCGGCCGATGGCCATGACTTCGCCGACCGACTTCATGGCGGTGGTCAGCACCGGCTCGGCGCCGGGGAATTTCTCGAACGCAAAGCGCGGGATTTTTGTAACGACGTAATCGATCGACGGCTCGAAGGAGGCCGGCGTGGCGCCCCCAGTGATGTCGTTCTCCAACTCGTCCAGCGTGTAGCCGACGGCGAGTTTTGCCGCGATCTTGGCGATCGGGAAACCGGTCGCCTTGGAGGCGAGAGCCGACGAGCGCGAGACGCGCGGGTTCATCTCGATGACCACCAGGCGGCCATCGGCCGGGTTGACGGCGAACTGGACGTTGGAGCCGCCGGTCTCGACGCCGATCTCGCGCAGCACCGCGATCGAGGCGTTGCGCATCATCTGGTATTCCTTGTCGGTCAGCGTCAGCGCCGGAGCGACGGTGATCGAGTCGCCCGTGTGCACCCCCATCGGGTCGATGTTCTCGATCGAGCAGACGATGATGCAATTGTCCGCCTTGTCGCGGACGACCTCCATCTCATACTCCTTCCAGCCGAGCACGCTTTCCTCGATCAGCACTTCAGTGGTCGGCGAGGCATCGAGGCCGGACTGGACGATCTCGTAGAATTCGGCGCGGTTATAGGCGATGCCGCCGCCGGTGCCGCCCATGGTGAAGGAGGGGCGGATGATGGCGGGCAGGCCGACATGGTCGAGCGCCTGCGCGGCGATCGCCATGCCATGGCTGATGTAGCGCTGCTTGCGGTCGCCTTCGCCGAGGTTCCAGCGGGTTTCGAGCGCATCGAGCGCGGCATCGAGATCGGCTGGGGCCTCGGCCTTGACGGCGGCGCGCTCGGCCTCATGCGTCTTGCGATCGGTGTTCTTGACGTCGGTGGCGTTGGCCAGCATCGACTTCGGTGTTTCCAGGCCGATCTTCTTCATCGCCTCGCGAAACAAAGCGCGGTCCTCGGCCTTGTCGATGGCTGTGGCGTCGGCGCCGATCATCTCGACATTGTAACGCTCGAGCACACCCATGCGGCGCAGCGACAGAGCGGTGTTGAGCGCGGTCTGGCCGCCCATGGTCGGCAGCAGCGCGTCGGGCCGCTCCTTGGCGATGATCTTGGCGACCACTTCAGGCGTGATCGGCTCGATATAGGTGGCGTCGGCCAGTTCCGGATCGGTCATGATGGTGGCCGGGTTGGAATTGACCAGGATGACGCGGAAGCCTTCCTCCTTCAGCGCCTTGCACGCCTGCGTGCCGGAATAGTCGAACTCGCAGGCCTGGCCGATGACGATGGGGCCGGCCCCGATGATCAGGATCGACTTGATGTCAGTGCGTCTTGGCATGTCAAAGGTCCGTTCGGCGGGCGGCTTGCACAAAAAACCGGGACGGGAAGACCCGGCCGGTTGTGCTCGCGATTCTGGTATCAGGCTAGGAGGGCCTTATAGGGAAGAGTTCTGACTGATGTAACCCCGAAAATGCGAGGTAGGGGAATAGGGGAATAGGGGAATAGGGGAATAGGGGAATAGGGGAATAGGGTGTGGGTTCGAGGGAATTCCAAACATACTCCCTTATTCCCCTACTCCCTTACTCCCCTAAATTCTAATTCCCCAGCGCCAGCTGATCCGTGATCTCAAACCGCTCGGCCTCGCCGATGCGTATCATGTTGAGGCTGCCCTCCCGAGTGAAGCGGAAATTGCCGTCCGCGTCGGAACCGGCCGGCTGGCCGGCACGGAAGGAGATGATGCGCGTGCCGCCATCGGGCCAGGTCACAGTGATGTTCGCCTTGTCGGCGGTGTGCACCACGTTGACCTTGCAGCGCTCCATTGGCTGGCCGACATAGCGGGCGCAGGGAATCTCGGGGCCAGAAGCCGGCGTCGGAGCGGAATCAAGCGGGACGTCAGGCGCCGCCAGCGCCAGTACGTACGCATCCTGCATCGCGGCGCGGCCGATTTCCGCGGCCGATTTCGGCGTGCTTTCGGCAGCCGGACCGGCGCCGCCAAGCCGCGCTGTCAGGTCGGGCGGTGCGACCGGCGCGCTATTGGTGGCCTGCGATTGATCCGGCGCCGAGGCCTGCCCGGTCTCATTGGCGCTGCCGGTGGAGGCAACCACCGGCGCATCGGCCGGTCTTGTCTCGCCTTCGACATAGGGGGCCGGATTGAGGGGGATGAGATAGCGCGCCGGCGCCCAGCCGCTCAGCTTCTCCTTGCCCGTGCTCTCGATCTTGCACCATTTGTAGCCGTTGATGTCGTTGCAGCCGAGATTGGTGACCATGTCGCCGCTGCTCAGCCGCGCCTCGACCGTGGCGACCGGCGATGCGGTGGTGCGGACCTTGAGAAGGTCGTCCGGCGCCAGGCCGGTGACGACGGAGATGACGAGGTCCGGCGCCTCCTGGGCCATCTCTTCAGCCATAGCGGGGGCAATCACCGGCCACGCCGTCATCAACAGCGGAGCAGCAATCAGCGCATGCAGGGTTGTTCGGAGCGTAACTGTGCGCCTCATCGTTTGGCCGTGCGCTGACATCATGCCGCGGCGGATCGAGCCCGCCGCAAGCCCGGCCGATTTTATAAGGGACGACGCCGCGCCATGTAAGCCCGAAAATTCGCCGTTTCGCCGGTCTCAACCCGGACCGCCAGGCCGTGAGCCTACTCAGCCGGGCATGAACGCAAGAGCGTTCAACCGGGCATGAATGCAAGAGCGTTCAGCCGGGCAGGGGCATGAACCCGGTTCTGAGCGCGTGAGCCCATTCCGGCCGGCCCGCCTGTTCGGCCTGCCTGGCGGCCGCCTCGTGGTCGTAGTCGACGGCGATGGCCTCGAAGCGGTCGGGCTGGGCGTTGCCGCCCAAGGTGACGATTCCATAGCGCGCATGTGGCGAGCCCTGCTCGGAGACGTGCGCCGGTGGGGTCGAATCGTCATAGGCGGGGCAGCCGATGCTGCCCGGGTTGAAGATGACGGGACCATCGGGGACGCGGATCAGTTCCGCGCGGTGGCTGTGGCCGCACAGCGCGATGCGGCAAGCCGGGTCGAGCGCCTTCAGCCGGCGCCGGATCGCCGCCAACGGCGCACGCACCAGCTGGCCATTGACGATGGTATCGGCGAGATATTTCTCGTCATGGTCGGGACGGGCGTGGAAAGCGATGATTCCGGGTGCGATCTCCAGCGTCAGCGGCTGGGCGAAAAGCATCTGGCGCTGCGTCTCGGTCAGCCGCTCCTGCGCATAGGCGTCGGAGGGCCACATGGTGTCATCAGCGGGGTCGGCGGCGACACGGCGGTCGTGGTTGCCGCGCACCGTCGGCAGGTTCAGCGCCTCCAACCGCGCAAACGTCTCGCGCGGCCAGAGCGGGCCGGAAACGCTGTCACCCAGGTTGACGGTCAGGTCGGCGCCGCCGCGCCGCTTCAGATCGTCAAGCACGGCGTCGAGCGCCAGCACATTGCCGTGGATATCGGCGAGGACGGCGATGCGCATAGGGGAGGCTCCGTGGGAATGATTGGTCGGCAAGGAAGGAATGATTGGTCGGCAAGGCGAACCTTGCAGGATCTGGGTTCCTCGCCCCCGCAAAGCGGGGGAGAGGTGGCCGCGAAGCGGTCGGAGAGGGGGCTCTTTGCGCGTCGAGGAAAAACCCAACTTCTTTGAACAGTTGGGGGGCGTCAAGGTCCCCCTCTCCGTCTCGGCTTCGCCGAGCCACCTCTCCCCCGTTTCACGGGAGGCGAGGAACCCAAGTTCTGCGAGGGCGCAGGTAACTTCGTGCCTAGGCCGGCACTTCGATGTCGTGGCCGCCGACCGCCGGCAGTGCCGGATCGTCGCCGGCGGCGGCGATGACGCTGTCGAGCAGGCCGGGGAAGCGTGCGTCGAGATCGGCGCGGCGCAGTGTGATCATGCGGTTGGTGCCGACCACCTCGGCACGGGTGACGCCGGCCTCGCGCAGTTTGGCGAGGTGGTAGCTCAGATTGGTCTTCGAGCCGAAATCGAGGAACTGGCTGCAGTTCAGCGGCACGCCTTGCTTGCTGGCGAGATAGCGCACGATGGCGAGCCGGGTCGGATCGCCGAGCACGCCAAGCACGATCGGCAGGCTGATCTGGTCCGTATTGGGGTGTGGCAAGGTCATGGCTCGAAACTAAGCACAGTCGGGTCCGATTTCAACGCATCCATCATTGTTGGCCCGCACGCGGCCTTTCTCCGTCTCGCGCCGACCTGTGCTGACACAGGGCTGTCAGGAAGGTTCAGCTATTTTTCCCTGGCTTCATTGACATGCTGCCCTATTATGTCCAATTGTTCAATAACTTTTGAACTAAGGACATCCCGCCATGGACAAGCGCCTTTTCTGGCTCGCGCTCGGATCGTTCACGATCTCGACCGAAGGCTTCGTCATCTCCAGCCTTCTGCCCGACATTGCGGCCGATGCCGGCATCTCCATTCCGCTGGCCGGCACGCTGATCACCGCCTTCGCGCTCGCTTATGCGATCGGTACGCCGATCCTGGCGACGCTGACCGGCGAATGGGACCGGCGCCGCGTCATCCTGTGGACGCTGGTGTTTTTCGTGCTCGGCAACATCGCCGCTGCCTTGAGTTCCTCCTTCGAACTGTTGTTGATCGCGCGCATCGTCATGGCGCTGTCGTCGGGCCTGTTCGCCGCAACCGCGCAAGGCACCGCGGTGGCGCTGGTCGATGACCATCACCGGGCGCGTGCCATCGCCGTCGTCGTCGGCGGCACCACTGTGGCCGTTGCCCTGGGTGCGCCACTAGGCGCGCTCGTTGCCACAGTTGCCGGCTGGCGCGGCACCTTTTTTGCCATCGCCGGCCTTGGCGCGCTTGCGGGCGCGATCCTGTGGTACCGGCTGCCGCGGGGCATCGTTGGCACCAGGCTGCCCTTGAAGCGCCGGCTGGCGGCCGCGCTGCGTCCCGGCGTGATGCCGATCCTGTTGACGACAGTGCTGGCGCTGATCGGCGCTTTCACCGTCTTTGCCTATGTCGCGCCGCTTGCCATCGAGGGCGGCGGGCTCAGCCAGATCGCGCTGCCCGGCATGCTGCTCGCCTTCGGCGTCGGCGCCGTCATCGGCAACATTGGCGGCGGCCAGGCCGCCGACCGGTTCGGCGCGACCCGCACCGTCGGCTGGTCGCTGGCGCTGAGTGCCGGCATGCTGGTCCTGCTGTCGGTCATCCCGACCTTTCTGCCGCCGCATATTGCCGGACCGGCGCTGATGGCGATGATGGTGCCGTGGGGCATCGTCGGCTGGGCCTTCCCGCCGGCGCAGGCCAGCCGCATCATCAAGCTGGCGCCCGACGCCGCCCCGATCGTGCTGTCGCTCAATGCCTCGGCGCTCTATCTCGGCGTGGCGCTGGGCGCCGTGGTCGGTGGCGCCGTGCTGCGCTACGGCGCGCCGGCCGATCTCGGCATGGTCGCTGCGATCTTCCCGATCATCGGGCTTGGCATCGTGGTGGCCGGCCGCTGGGCGGCTCGGCCTGTAGAGATGCCTGCCGAGTAATCTCTTTGAAAGCCGTCGGCCGGCTCAGCTGGCTGGCGGCAGATCAAAATCCAGCGCGGCGATGTCATCCAGCGCCGCGCGCAGCTTTTCAGCCTTGTCCCTGCCGACGACATCCTCGAAACGCTGCTGGGCGATTTGCCACAGCTTCATCGCCGCCTCGAGCTTGGCCAACCCTTGCGGCGTCAGCCGCACACGCTTGACGCGGCGGTCCTCCGGATCGGCGAAAGTCTCGACATAGCCGTCGCGGATCAGTGGTTTCAGCGTATGGCCGAGCGCCGACAGGTCCATGATCAGCGACGCGGCGATAGCGCCCATTGCCGGCTCGTCGCCGATGTGGATCTGGTAGAGCAGGCCCTGCTGCGTCGCCTTGAGGCCTGACGGCTCCACCACATCATCATAAAACTTGCCGAGCTTGCGCGCCGCACGGCGCAGCGCGGCGTTGTTGCAGAGCGTGAGGCCGGGCAAGCTGTCTTTTGACATGATGGTCCTTGGCGCCGGCGAATGAGGCCCGGCTGCACCCCTCAAATAATCCTCGCCCGTATCATTGACAAGATAGTGGCATATGCCTACTTCACCATTAGTGGCATATGCCACTAATTCAAATCAAGCGGCTTTCCGGCAGCGCGGCAGATGCCACGGCGCCGGGGTTAGTCGAAACGAACCAGATCAGTCGAAGAAGGAACAGGACAATGAGTGGACAGGGCAACAAGGGCACCGCGGTCGTCACCGGTGCTTCGTCGGGCATCGGCGCGGTCTATGCCGACCGGCTGGCGGGGCAGGGCTACGACCTGGTGCTGGTGGCGCGGCGCGCCGACCGGCTGGAGGAACTGGCTGGGAAGCTGCGCCAGACCTATAGCCGCAAGGTCCGCGTGATCAGCGCCGACCTCTCCAACGACGACGACGTCCGCCGCGTCGAGCAGGAGATCGCCAGCGACGACAGCGTGACGCTGCTGGTCAACAATGCCGGCCTTGGCGGCCAGTCCGTGGTGGCAACCGCCGATGCGGATGCTGCCGAACGCATGATCAAGGTCAATGTCATCGCCCTGACGCGGCTGACCCGTGCCGTGCTGCCGGGGTTCTTGGCGCGCAACCGTGGCGCGGTCGTCAACATCGCCTCGGTGCTCGCCTATGAGACCTCGTTCGGCGGCATCTACAGCGGCACCAAGGCCTATGTCGTCAACTTCACCGAGGCTCTGCACCGCGAGGTCGAGGGTTCGGAGGTGAAGGTGCAGGTGGTGCTGCCGGGCGCGACACGGACCGATTTCTGGGAGCTTGCCGGCAGCGATATCGACCAGCTTCCGAAGGAAATCATCATGACGGCCGACGATATGGTCGATGCGGCCCTTGTCGGCCTTGCCAGGGGTGAAGCCGTCACCGTGCCGGCGCTCGCCGAGCCGGCCAAGCTGGACATTTTCCTCGGTGCCCGGCAGGCCTTCTACGGCAGCCTGCACGCCGACAAGCCGGCGGCCCGCTACGCGGCTTGAGGTTGAGCGACAAGGCTGGTTTGCTTCGCAAACCAGTATCCCCACCCCGCTCACTTCGTTCGCGAATTGCCGGGGCGAGCCACGGGTCTCGCCCGTCCTTCGGACCCCCACAAGGGGGAGGGTGAGGGCGCGCCACCCCCTTTGTGGAAACGGCAGGCTCCCACCTCCCCCTTGTGGGGAGGTCGGACCGAAGGTCCGGTGGGGGTATTGGCGCTGACTTTGGGATTTGGGTTACTCTACACCGTCCGCCACATCGGAATGATCGAGGCGGCCAGTACCAGCGCCAGCACGATGTTGAGCGCGCGCCATTGCCATTCGGTCTTGAGCAGCCGCGCCAGCACCATTCCGGCCACGCACCACAGTGAAAGCGAGGCGGCCGCCGCGAGGCCGAAAGTGGCGCCGAGCAGCAGCGCGAGCTGCATCGGCCCGCTGGCCAGCGCCGCGAACGAGGCCGCGGCGCCCAGACCCATCGCCCAACCCTTCGGGTTCATCCATTGAATGCCGGCGCCGCCGAGAAAGCTGTTCGGCCTGGCCATGCTCACATCCAGATTGGGCGGCCCGCTGCGGCCGATCTTGATCGCCAGCCAGAGGAGATAGAGCGAGCCGATGACCTTCATGGCCAGTTGCAGCGAAGGCACGGCAACCAGCAGACCGGCGAGCCCGGCGGCAGCGGCACCCGTCACCGTGGCGAGGCCGGCGGCGCTGCCGACCAGCAGGGGCACGGAACGGCGAAAGCCGAACTGCGCCCCGGACGCCGTGGACAGGGTCGTGGCGATGCCGGGCGTGGTGGTGGCGACGAGGGCAAAAAGGATGAGCGGGAGAATGGGCTCGAGCATGCGGCGTCCTCTGTCAGAGGGCTGCGATCGTAGCTGCGCGCGAACTTCAGTAAATGCAATATTTGCCATGGTCGGCATTAGGATGGATAATGCCAGCCATGATCCGAAATCTCGACATGGCGCTGATCCGCACCTTCATCACCGTCGCCGACAAGGCCAGCATGACGGCGGCGGCCAATGCGCTGCACCTGACGCAAGGTGCTGTCAGCCAGCAGGTCAAGCGGCTGGAGGAGGCGCTCGGCTCCAGCCTCTTCGAGCGCGACCGGCGCGGCTTGCGGCTGACGCGCGCCGGTGAACAGCTGTTCGGCAGGGGCAAGCGGTTGCTGGCCTTGAATGACGAGATCTGGGCGGAGATGGCTGGGACACCGGTGGCCGGCCAGGTGCGGCTCGGCGTGCCCTACGACCTTGTCGGCACCTTGCTGGCGCCGGTGCTGAAGACCTATGCCGAGACCTATCCGCAGGTCGAGATATCGCTGGTCTGCGCCTCGTCGCCGGAATTGGCTGCTGCCCTTGCGGCCGGGACCATCGACCTTGCGGTGATCGAGGAACGCGTCGGCCCGTCGGCGGGCGAGTGCCTTGCCATCGACCGGCTGGTCTGGGTCGGCGCCAAGGGCGGCGTTGCCCGCGCCAAGCGGCCGCTGCCGGTGTCGATCGTCGCCGACACCTGCGCCTTCCGCCCGGCGGTGCTGGCGGCGCTCGGTGAGCATGGGCTGGAGTGGCGCACCGTGTTCGAAAACGGCAACATCGACGCGACGACGGCGACGGTGCGCTCCGACCTCGCCGTCACCGCCTGGCTAGCCTCCACGGTTCCGGCGGATCTCGACATATTGCCACCGGAGTCCGGCCTGCCGCCACTGCCGAATTTTGCCATCAACCTGCATCTGCCGAGGCATGGGGTAGGGCCGGCGGCGCAGGAATTCGCACGCCATATCCGCGATGGGCTGGCACGACGGCCGGTGGCGGCTTGAGAGACTTCTCAGAACTTGGGTTCCTCTACCCCGTCGATCGGGGGAGAGGAAAGGGTGCAAAGGCCGTCCTGCTACTTCCAGTTCTTGCGCCGTTCGAGCTCGGCGTCGGACGGCTCCCCTGTGACAAACGACCCAACCTTGATCTCGCCTGATCGTTCGTAGGTCGCCATGATGACGCCGGTGCTGGTTGCCTGCGACTTGATGAGCTTGAAGGCGGCCGGCATCGCGCTGTCGCCGAACAGCCGCTTGCCCTTGCCCAGCAATAGCGGGAAGATCATCAGCCGAATTTCGTCGATCAGCCCGTTGGCGAGCAAGGTCTGGATCAGATCGCCAGATCCCTGGATGAGCAGGTCCGGCCCATCCTCCTGCTTGAGGCGGCGCAACGTCGCGATGATATCGGGTCCGAGCGCTTGCGTGTTCTGCCAGGTGAGGGTGTCAGGCCGATGCGTCGCCACATATTTGGTCGCGGGGTTGAAGGCATCGGCGATCGGATCCTTCTGATACGGCCAGTAGGCGGCGAAGATGTCGTAGGTTCTGCGGCCGAGCAGCAGGGCGAAAGGCTTGGAGAACAGTTCATCCATCGCCGCGGCCCCCGCCTCGTCAAAGTAATGGAAGGTCCAGCCGCCGAACTTGAAGCCGCCGGCCGGATCCTCTTCCGGGCCGCCGGGTGCCTGCATGACGCCGTCAAGGCTGACGAATGTCGCAGAGATGATCTTTCTCATTCCAATGCTCCCGTTCTTCGATCCACGCCGTCGTGGCCGGACTTCATCCCAAGGACGGGCGACGAGCCACCGGTCCGACAGGACATATGAAATTTTGGCAAACCGCCGTCATTTGCGAGGTCCGGCTTCGAGATTTTCCGACGAGAACCAGACATCGCCCGATATGGCGGTGGCGGTGTCGTCCGGCGCCTTGTCCTGGACCAGCCAGATCGAGCGGCTGCGCGCGGCCTGCTCGCGCGTCGGGATCCTCGACGCTGAGTCTGCGAGCGAGGCGCCGACGCAGGGAATGAACCACGATCGCATGAACGGATCGCAGGCGAAGCCTTTTTGCGTGCGGATCACCATCACCGCCAGTGGGACGCGCTCGGCCGGGCGCCAGGGGAAGATCATGCGGCCGCCAGGCCGCAGCGCCTTCAGCCACCCTGCTGGTGGCGCTGCGACCCCGGCATTGACATAGATGATGTCGGATGGCGGCAGGGGCGTCGTCACCGCATCGCCATGGACGACCGTTGCATTGCCATATGCTTCGAGATTTTTGCGCGCCAGATCGGCCAGTTTTTCGTCGAGTTCGAAGCCGGTGACGGTGCCGCCTGGTAAAACCAGCCTGGCCAGCACGGCGGTGTAGTAGCCGGTGCCGGCGCCGATATGAGTGACGGCCTCACCAGGTTTAGGCGCAAGCTTTCCGATCCACACGGCATGCAGGAAGGGCTCGCCATTGTTGATGCCCTTGTCGTCGTCGAGCGTCACCAGCACGTTCTGGTAGACATGGGCCGGGTCGGCGCTCGGCGTCGTGACCTTGCCGTTGCCGGCGATGACCGTCCACGGCCCGGGACCGAGAAACGCTTCGCGCGGCACCTCGGCGAAAGCCGCTTCCAGGCGTGGGTCGGGCGAGCCGGCATTGGCGGCAAGCAGCCGCGCGTAGAATTTCCTGATGTCTTCGATCCGGGCCATGCTGCGGGACAACATAGCGCGGATTGCCGATTTGTCGCGAAACTACCCTTTGCGCACGGTAGTCGATGTCCCGGCGAGGCGGAGCTTAGCCGATCCCGAACAGGGTGTCGTAGAGCAGCTTGAAGTTGAGCCCCAGGATGACTGCGGCGACCACCCAGGCAAGGGCGGCGACGCCGCGCGGAATGGCGAGATTGCCCATCTTCTTCTTGTCAGAGACGAACTGCACCAGCGGGACGACCGCGAAGGGCAACTGCATCGACAGGATCACCTGGCTGAACACCAGCAGCTGGCCGGTGCCCTTTTCGCCGTAGAGCGCAGTGACGATCACCACCGGGATGATGGCGAGGCCGCGCGTCAGAAGCCGGCGGGCCCAGTTGGGAATGCGCAGGCGCAGGAAGCCTTCCATGACGATCTGGCCGGCGAGCGTTGCGGTCACCGTCGAGTTCAGGCCGGAAGCCAGTAGAGCGACAGCGAACAGGATCGAGGCGATGCCGAGGCCGAGCAGCGGCGACAGCAGCTCGAAGGCCTGGCCGATCTCTGCGACATCCTGATGGCCCGTGTTATGGAAGGCGACCGCAGACACGATCAGGATCGAGGCGTTTACGAACAGCGCCAGCATCAGGGCGATGGTCGAGTCCGTCGTTGCCCATTTGATGGCGTCGCGCTTGCCCTTGTCGGTGCGTTCATAGGCGCGGGTCTGCACGATCGAAGAGTGCAGATAGAGATTGTGCGGCATGACGGTGGCGCCGATGATGCCGATGGCGATGTAGAGCATCGCCGGATTGGTGACGATTTCCGACGACGGCACGAACATTGCATGCAGGATCGAGCCGGCCG
This sequence comes from Mesorhizobium sp. M1066, assembly GCF_040318635.1. Taxonomy (NCBI): domain Bacteria; kingdom Pseudomonadati; phylum Pseudomonadota; class Alphaproteobacteria; order Hyphomicrobiales; family Phyllobacteriaceae; genus Mesorhizobium; species Mesorhizobium sp. M1066. The sequence goes on along the minus strand of NZ_JAMYMR010000006.1, from coordinate 34,163 downwards.
GCGGGGCGGCGACGAAGATCTGGATGGCGAAGCAGCTGAAGATGATGATCAAAAGCGCGATGACGAAGGCTTCGAGATAGCGGAAGCCCTTGTTCATCAGCAGCAGCACGAGGAAGGCATCGAGCGCCGTCAGCATGGCGCCGCCGATCAGCGGAATGCCGAACAGAAGTTGCAGCGCGATCGCCGTGCCGATGACTTCGGCCAGATCGCAGGCGACGATGGCTAGTTCGCAGGCGATCCACAGCACGAAATTGACTGGACGGGGATAGTAGGCGCGGCAGGCCTGGGCGAGGTCGCGGCCGGTGGCGATGCCGAGCCGTGCCGCCAGCGCCTGCAAAAGGATCGCCATCAGGTTGGACAGCATGATGATGAACAGCAGCGTGTAGCCGAACTGCGCGCCGCCGGCGAGATCCGTCGCCCAGTTGCCCGGGTCCATATAGCCGACCGAGACCATGTACCCGGGACCCATGAAGGCGAACAGGCGACGGAACCAGATGCCCGAGTTCGGCACGGCGATGGAGGAATTGACTTCGCGCAGGCTGGGCTGCTCGTCCTCGTCGGGCTTGGCGAACCGCCATGAGGAACGGGAGGCTGTGGCTTCGGCTTCAGACATGGAGGAGGGCTTTCCGCGAGACTGGACGACGTTGCCTTAAGCTATGCCATGGCTCAACATTATGCAATATGCTATATTTCATTGTCGGTGCTTTTTATTCGGCTGGCGGTCATCGGGTGAAACGGCAATCGGAAGCCCCCGGTTGCACCTGTTGCGGAATGCAAATAAACGGCCTGAAGAATCAGAGCCCGTGCTATGAAAGTGTGGACGGGTGATAGCCTTGGGAGGAGCGCGTATTTGGCGCCGAAGAACAGACCAGTCCCGCGTGAGCCGCTGCTCGACGCCGAAATTCATTCGGAGGGATTCCGGCAGCAGCGCGAAGCGCGCCGCAGCGCGCTGGTCGAGGATTATGTCGAGCTGATCGCCGACCTGATCGAGGACGGCAACGAGGCGCGCCAGGTCGACATCGCCGCACGCCTTGGCGTTGCCCAGCCGACGGTGGCCAAGATGCTGACCAGGCTGTGCGCCGACGGGCTGGTGTCGCGAAAGCCCTATCGCGGCGTTTTCCTGACCGATGCCGGCCGCAAGGTCGCCGAGGAGAGCCGCATCCGCCACCAGACGGTGGAAGCCTTTTTGCGCTCGCTCGGTGTCAGCGCCGAGACGGCGCGCATCGACGCGGAGGGCATCGAGCACCATGTCAGCGCTGAGACGCTGGAAGCCTTCCGCAAGGCCATGACAGCAGTGCGCTGAGCTTCCGCCTGGATTTCCCCAGCCACCGGAACCCTCGCACGCTAAGCACGTTGGGTCTGACATCCGCGCAAGGCGAGCGGCAAGGGAGGAAGCGATGGGCGTTGAACAGGCACCGACCGCCAAGGGCAAGCAGGCGGCCAAGGGACTGAAGCAGGCGGCGGCGAGGGACGAGCGCAAGACCGAGGCCGAAACCGGCCATCCGCTGAAAAAGGGCGCGGCGCGTTTCGAGGAACGTTCGAAAAGTTCCGACGGCAAGAGCGCCGGCGCCAAGCAGAAAGATTAGACGTTTGTCAGGCTGACGTCAGCGGTTCTGAGCGAAAGCCGTCTGCCGGGGCATGTGGCGGCGCTTTCAGCAAACCGTTCTTTCACTCACGGACATCCTGAACCCAGCTGCGCGGGTGGCCATCGACGCGGAACTGGAAGATGAAATAGGGCGGGATGCAGGTGCCCTTGCCGGCTTTCGCTTCCGCGAGATCGTCGTAGCCTGCGGTGCAGATATAGTCCTCGCGGCAGGGATGGGCCTTGTCGCAGGCGCGCAGGCCGGCGGTCTTGGTGAACTCCTTCGTGCAGAATTTGTGGTCCTTGCCCGACGCGATGCAGTCGTTGAAGCCGGTCTTGGCCAGACGCCCGCACGTCGCCTCGTCGGGAAGTTTTTCGCAGCTTGCCTTGCGCAGCATGCCGCCGGGAAAGCCGCCGGTCTTCTGCTGAGGATTGTCGTAGCGCTGGCGCGCGGCGCTATAGCCGGCGAGCTTGACCACGGGTTTCTTGTCCCTTGCCGGGTCGATGGCGCAAGCCTTGTCGGTGGCGGGAGACAGGCGGCAATACTGGTCGCTACCCCAGCTCGACATCTTGATTTCGCCGAACTCGACGGGATCACCGACGGCCGTGCCGGCCTCGCTGACGCAGGTGCCGAAGCCCGGATGGATGGCGCTTTCATGGACGCCGGCGCAGCGCAGGCCGGTGCCGCAGCTCCAGTCCTTGAAGCTTGGATCCTCGCCGCGATAGCAGATCGAGCCCCAGCCATTGTAGAGGTCGGTGCCTTTCAGCGCCTCGGCATATCTGGCGTCCGGACGGGCGGCGAAGCCTCTGGCGAAATCCGGATGGCTGCCGGCGGCGAATTGCTCGACGATGGCACGGCGGCGCGGCAGGTCGGCGAAGAAGACGGCAGAGCCCGGCACGAAGACGGCATTGCGGCGCGGCTCGCTGGCCGGATCGGCGCCGGTGTAATGAAAGCCGGCAATGCCATGCGTCTGATGGCAGCCGGTGCAGCTCATCTCGTTGAGCCGCAAGTCGAAGCCGGCCACCGACTTGATGGTCGAGAGTGTGTTGCCTTTGGCGACATAGTCCTTTAGCGCCTTGTCGATGTCGGCGTCGTCGACCAGCCCGTAGGCAATGTTGTTCTGCGACCGGCTGAGGCCGCCGGGTGCGACGGAGACGGCGCTCCTGGCCAAGAATTTTTCGTCGATGACCAGCCGGCCATGATCCAGATCGTAGATGTTGCGGTCGGTGAGCAGCCATTTGGCGAAGGACGGCTTGTCGGCCAGCACGGTGGCGCGGTCGATCTGGTTTTCCATCTTCGCTTCATAGAAGCTGGACGCCGCCGGATCCCATTTGAATATCTTCAGGAGGTATTCGGCATGGCCGCCGAAATCGCGCCGCGTCGAGGCCGACAGCCTGAGCACCTGCATGTTGAGTTCGAGCCGCATGATCTGCGACGAATTCAGCATGGTGCCTGACAGCGGCCCTTCGTCGGAGCGCAGCCAGGCGGCAAGCTGGTCGGGTGACAGGTCTTTTTTGCCGGCTGCCAGCCAGCGCTGGGCAACATCGGCGCAGGACACGTCGGTGGCAGCAGGCAAATCCTTCGAGCCGCGCGCCTGCGCCTGCCTGGGTTTGGCGTTGAACACCAGGCTCATGGTCAGCGGCAGCCGCGAGGAAATGCGCTGGCCCGCCTTTCCCTTGGCCGGCTTTTCCGCCACCGAATAGTGGAAGCGGTAGATCAGCCGGATCTCGCCGCATTCGGTGTGGCCGAGATAGCCGCGGTCCATGCGGTTGACGACGCCGGTCAGATCCAGCGTCGAGCCATCGTCGTCGATGTATTTCGGGTTGAATTTCTGGCTGGTGTCCTTCGACTTCGCCATGGCAGCGACATAGGGGTCCGGACTGGTCTTCGGTTCGTCGGCGATCTGCTGCTTGACTGTGTCGCGCACCGTGGCCAAAGCCGGCACTGCAAACAGGCCGCGATTGTCGACCTCGCGGGTGAGGCCGAGTGCGGGTCCGAGCAGGCGGCTGATCGACAGTCCGCCGCGCTCGAGCGCCTGCAGGGTGGCGGGGTCGGTGACGGCAACGCTGGAATCGAGCGTGGCGGCACGGGCGGACCCGATGCCGAAACAAGTCAATGCCGTCAGCAACAGCAGGAATTGGCCGATCGTCCGCAAGCGCCCCTCGCTTCCCAGAGAAACGGACATTAACGGTCTTCGATAGTCTCGGCCATGGGGACGATTGCAACGCCGAGCCGCTCGCCGCAACGAACTTGGCCGCAAGGCGACCCGTGTGGCCAAAAAGGCCATCGAAAAATGCTGTGACTTGGCGCAACCATTGGGATAATTGTTTGTTGCCCCGGAACAGCGGGGAAGTTGCTGCACGAGGAGTTGCCATGCTCTGGAAGGGCCGTCGTCAGAGTGACAATATCGAGGACGACCGCAGCGACAGCGGCGGTGGCGGACTCGGCGGCGGCGGTGGCCAGTTCCGCATTCCGATCGGTGGCCGCACCGGTGGCGGCGGCAGCATCTTCCTCGTCATCCTGGTGGTGCTGGCCGGATGGTATTTCGGCTTCGATCCTTCGACGATCCTTGGTGGCGGCGACGGCGGCCTGCTGCCGGGCGGTGGCGGCCAGATCACCGACAACAGCGGCCAGGACAACGGTGCCTCACCGGCCAATGACGAGATGAAGCAGTTCGTGGCCACAGTGCTGGCCGAGACCGAGGACACCTGGACCGGCATCTTCAAGTCGCAAGGGTTGACCTATGAGGATCCCAAGCTGGTGCTGTTTTCCGGCCAGGTCCGTTCGGCCTGCGGCTTTGCCTCCGCGGCGGCCGGACCGTTCTATTGTCCCGGCGACCACAAGGTCTATCTCGATATGACCTTCTTCCAGCAGCTCGATCAGCAGTTCGGCGCTTCGGGCGAATTCGCGCGGGCCTATGTGATCGCGCATGAGGTTGGCCACCATGTGCAGAACCTGACCGGCATCATGTCCAAGTTCAACCAGATGCGGCAAAGCATGGGTGAGGTCGAGGCCAACCAGATGTCGGTGCGCATCGAACTCCAGGCCGACTGCTTCGCTGGTGTGTGGGCGCACTACACCGCGCAGAAGGGCATATTGGAGCAGGGCGACATGGAGAGCGCGCTGAACGCCGCCAAGCAGATCGGCGACGACACGCTGCAGAAGAAGACGCAAGGCTATGTCGTGCCGGAAAGCTTCAACCACGGCACCTCGCAGCAGCGGCAGACCTGGCTGGCGCGTGGTTACAAGAGCGGCAAGCTGTCGGAGTGCAACACGCTGAGCGGGCCGATCTGACAGACCGTTTTCGAGCTTCACCTGCCGGCGATGCTGCCGTCAGGGGATGTCAGGATGAATAGATTCGGCCTGTTCCTGCATTGTTCCTTGCCGCGAGCTCGCCTATAAGGTGCGTCCGCTTGCGCCCAGGGCGAGCAGAGGAGCTTGATCCTGCATGATCGACCCCAAAACCGCCAGACGGGGCCTTGCGCTCGTCTTCACCACGCTGTTGCTCGACATTATCGGCTTCGGCATGATCATGCCGGTGCTGCCGGCCTATCTCCGGGAATTGACCGGGGTCAGCATCAGCGGCGCGGCGATCGAAGGCGGCTGGCTGTTCTTCGTCTATGCGGCGATGCAGTTCGTCTTCGCGCCGATCATGGGCGGCTTGAGCGACCGGTTCGGGCGGCGGCCGATCCTGCTCGCATCGGTGCTGACCTTCTCCATCGACAATCTGATCTGCGCGGTCGCCTGGTCCTACCCGATGCTGTTCATCGGGCGTGTGCTGGCCGGCATTTCAGGCGCCAGCTATTCGACGACTTCAGCCTTCATCGCCGATATTTCGAACGATGAGAACCGGGCAAGGAATTTCGGCCTGCTCGGTATCGCGTTTGGCGTCGGCTTCGTCATCGGGCCGGTTCTGGGCGGGCTGCTCGGTACGTTCGGGCCGCGCGTGCCGTTCTATTTCGCCGCCGGGCTCGCCTTCGTGAATTTCCTCATTGCGTTGTTTTTTCTCCCGGAAACGCTCGATGACAAGCATCGCCGCCGCTTCGAGTGGAAACGCGCCAATCCGGTCGGCACGCTGCTCCAGATGCGCCAATATCAAGGCATCGGCTGGATCGGGCTTGTCTTCTTCCTGATGACGCTCGGGCACATGATGTATCCGGCGGTGTGGTCGTTCGTCTCCAGCTATCGCTATGGCTGGAGCGAGCAGCAGATCGGCTTCTCGCTCGGCGCCTTCGGCCTGTGCGGTGCGATCGTCATGGCGACGGTGCTGCCGCGCGTGATCCCGAGGCTTGGCGAGTGGAAGACGGCGGTCATCGGCCTGACATTCACGGCAGCCAGCGCCTTCGGCTACGCCTTCGCGTCGCAAGGCTGGATGATCTATGCGGTGATCGTCGTCGGCTGCCTGGAAGCGCTGGCCGATCCGCCGCTGAGGAGCCTCGCCGCCGCCAAGGTGCCGCCTTCGGCGCAAGGCGAATTGCAGGGGGCGATGACCTCGATCTTCTCGATCACCTCGATCATCACGCCGCTGCTCTATACGGCGATCTTTTCCTGGTTCACCGGGCCAAGCGCGCCGGTGATCTTCGGCGGCGCGCCCTATCTGCTCGGCGCGTGCTTCCTGACACTGGCAGTCATTGTCTTCGTCACCAAAGTGGCAAGGCCCGTGGCGCGCACAAACGTCGCCACCGGCGTTGCCGAAGATGGAGCACAGGTATGAGCCATGACAGCCGAAATGGCGCTCACCTGGGAGGGCCATCCCAGAAGCCAGCGAGGGCCGGTCGGTGGCTTGGACATTCCGATGCGTTCGCTGTGAAGCGCCAATCGTACCTGACGCTTGCGCCGCCCCTCATTGCCCTGCCGGGCATTTCTCCCCGTATAGTGACCTATCGGATTCACACATTTCGTAGTCCGAGGTTGGCGCCGTACTTTATGGCCCAGAATTCGGTGAGGCCGATGCGCATGACCTTGGGACCGGGCTTGCCGTAGTAGCCGGTCCAGCCTCCAAGGCGGGCGATAACCCAGGCTGCGAAAGCCAGGGATCCTTTAGGATGCGGATTGCGCTGGCGCTCGGTCTTGCCTTCGAGTTTGGCGCAGACAGCTTCGAGGATGGGGCGGTCGTCGGGATCGAAAGCATCGCTGAGGCGCTGATCGGTGTTACCGTCGCGGGCCTGCACGAGTTGCTTGATGGTGACGGCGGCGATCGTGGCAGCGGCGACGAAGTTGATCATGGCGTGCGGATCGCCGATGTCGGCGGCCTCGATATCGAAGCCTGCCGTCTTGAGGGTGCGGAAGAACTCCTCGATGATCCAGCGCGACCGGTAGAGGTCGACGACACGGCGCGCTTCGACCCCGGTGGCGACACTGTGGGTGGTCAGCAGCCGCCAATGCACCGGTTCGCTGTCATCTTCGGGTTTCGACACCTCGCGAACATCAACCAGTGTCAAAGCGACCGTCTCGGGCAACGCCGGATCGGCTCCGTTGCGCGGCCGCCGCACTGTCACCGGCGCGAAGCGCACCGCGAGTTCGGTGTCTCGCGCTCGTCGTCCGGGCGCGGCGGGAATGGTCACGGCAAAGCGACTTTGCTCGGGTTGAGCGTCGATGAAGGCGAACAGCAAGCCTGGCTCTTCTTGCGACGCCTCGATCCGCCGGTTCTGACAGGCTCGCACGATCAGCTCGACATTATGCGGACGCTGCGCGAAGAGTTCATAAAAGTCGCTCTCGCGGTCCGACACCATGGTGATGCTGGCCGCTCCATCCAGAACCTCGCCGGCCTGCCTGGTTGCGTCGATCCAGCGCTGCGACTCCTTGAGTGCTGTCACCCGCTTGCGCTGCGGCGCCAATTCTTCTCCGCTGCGGTTCCATATCTGCATCGAGACCAGGCCCAGCAGCGCGCCTGTGCCGGCCTCCACCGCCAGCACCGGGTGCAGCAGCAGGCCTGCCACGTTGCCCTTGCCGACCGGGCCATAGCTGGCTCGCGCCCGCCGGCTGCCCAGCACCAATTCCGAGGTGTCTTGCACGGCAACGACATGGCGACCCGCCACGCGCTGTCCGGTCCGGTTGCCGGCATGCCGCGACATCTCTGCCGCACTCACCGAGCGATTGTGAAGAAGACGCCTGAATTGCATTTCGCCCGCCCGCCCGCCGCCAAGACGGCGAATGCACGATCCAGGCCGCGCAACCAGCGCGCCGTGCAACAGCGCCCCCCTTTTTCCAGGCGCCGATCGCCAAATCGCCCCAGTCCGTATTCCATCCCGGCCATCGATACCTCCATCGAGCTTCAAGCCGACACAGAATCGACCTTCAGCGCAAAGCGCAACCGAGATGTGTGAATGCGATAGGTATAGTGACGGGGAGAAAGATGCTGTTGTCCGATGGTTTCACCAATTATCTACGTTGCGAGAAGAACGCCGAGAGTGCGGCCAGCTTCCTTCTCCCCGTCACTATACGGGGAGAAGATGCCGGCAGGCAGATGAGGGGCGGCGCAAGCGGATCGCGCTAAGCCCGTTCAGCCAGCAAGTCCTCGCCGCGCTTTTCGCGGATCAAATTGACGAAGCGGCGGAACAGGTAGTGCGAATCCTGCGGGCCGGGCGAGGCCTCGGGGTGATGCTGGACCGAGAACACCGGCCGGCCGGTCAGCGTGATGCCGCAGTTCGAACCATCGAACAGCGAGACGTGGGTTTCCTCGACGCCCGATGGCAGCGAGTCGGCATCGACGGCAAAGCCGTGGTTCATCGAGACGATCTCGACCTTGCCGGTGGTGTGGTCCTTGACCGGATGGTTGGCGCCGTGATGGCCCTGGTGCATCTTGGCGGTCTTGCCGCCCAACGCCAGTGCCAGCATCTGGTGGCCGAGGCAGATGCCGAACACCGGGATATCGGTCTTCAACAGATCCCGGATGACCGGCACGGCATAGTCACCGGTGGCTTCCGGGTCGCCGGGGCCATTGGAGAGAAAAATGCCGTCCGGCTGCATGGCAAGGATTTCTTCAGCACCGGTCTTGGCCGGCACCACCGTGACCTTGGCGCCGAGGCCGGCGAGCAGGCGCAAGATGTTGCGTTTGACGCCATAATCGATGGCGACGACGTGCATTGTCGGTTCGGTCTGTTCGCCAAAGCCTTCGTTCCACACCCAGGGCGTCTCGCGCCAGACCGAGGACTGGCCCGAGGTGACATCCTTGGCGAGGTCGAGCCCGATCAGGCCCGACCATGCGGTGGCGCGCCGCTTCAGATCGTCGAGATCGAACACGCCGTCGGGCGCGTGTGCGATGACGGCGTTGGGCATGCCCTTTTCGCGGATCAGCGCGGTCAGCGCGCGGGTGTCGATGCCCGACAGGGCGACGATGCCGCGCTTCTTCAGCCACTGGTCGAGACCGGTGCCGGCGCGGTAGTTGGACGGGTTGGTGACATCGGCCTTGAACACGGCGCCGACGGCACCGGCGCGGGCGGCGGGATTGAGGTCCTCGATGTCCTCGTCATTAGTGCCGATGTTGCCGATATGCGGGAAGGTGAAGGTGACGATCTGGCCGGCATAGGAGGGGTCTGTGAGGATTTCCTGGTAGCCGGTCAGCGCCGTGTTGAAGCAGACTTCGGCGACGGCGGAGCCGGTGGCGCCGAGACCGCGACCTTCGATGACGGTGCCGTCGGCCAGAACCAGAAGGGCAGTCGGCTTTTCAGTGGTCCAGGCGGGCGTCGAGGCGGCGGTCATCTCGGCCATGGCGGCACTCCTATCGGGCTGCGCGCTTCCATAGGCCCGGCGGGCCATCTGCGCGGCAAACGGCGCGAAGCGGCGATTTCGCGGCTCCACGCAGTCAAATTTCCGTTCATGCAAGGCCCAGTACATAGGGGAAGGGGGCAGAGCGGTCAATGATCATGCGAAATGCCGCCATGTTTTATTTCGCCTAGCAAAATCAGTGGCTTGCCCCGGCATATCCGGGTTTGCCTTGGCTCGCCCCCGGCGCTATTGTCCGCGCCGATCGAAGGAGAATGCACCATGCGCGGCAAAATCGCCGAATCCCTGAAGAGCGCGATGAAGGCGCAGGACAAGCATCGGCTGCCGACATTGCGGCTGATCCAGGCGGCCATTCACGACCGCGACATCGCCAATCGCGGTTCGGGCAAGGAGCCGGCCAGCGATGAGGAGATCCTGCAGATCCTGGTCAAGATGGTGAAGCAGCGCGAGGAATCGGCCAAAGCCTTCGACGACGGCAAACGGCCGGAACTCGCCGCGCAGGAGCGCGGCGAGATGGAGATCATCCGCACCTTCCTGCCGACGCAGTTGGACGATGCGGCGGTGACGGCTGCGGCGCGCGAGGCGATCGCCGCGACCGGTGCGGCCAGCCAGAAGGACATGGGCAAGGTGATTGCCGCACTGAAGCAGAAATATGCCGGCCAGATGGATTTCGGCAAGGCGAGCGGCATCGTCAAGGGTCTGCTGCAGTAGGGTGCTGCTCATCTCGTCGCTTGGGTGCCGACCGGGCGGCTCTTCCGGGAACCCAGATCCGTCCGGAATCGAAGTCCAGGAATTGGAACTCGGATACCGCCGAGATGTTTATCCGTCATGCAACTGGAGAGATGTCATGACTGAGAACGAAACCCGCTACGAAACCGGCGCGACGAAATATCCGGCAAAGACCGATGCCGACGCTTCCGATGAATTCTCCCAGGATGCGGCCGCCAACAAGAAGCCCGCCGGCGGCATCGGGCTCACCCGCCGGATGGGCGAAGTGGAAGACCGAACCCGCCAGTCGGACGGACAAAACCCGCCAAGGCAAGGCACGCCGAGCGCCGCAACCGAAAAGACGTCCGGGGCCGGCCCCGCTATCGCGGAGCGTTCAAAGGACGCCAAGGCTCCGAAGAGCAGCTAATGAAGGCTAGGACCGGGAGCACTCCTGCGGCGCCTGGAGATCGGCGGACAGTGGTTCGCCTAGTTAGCATTTGCCGATCCCTTCGACGACGATGCGGATGAGGTGCCTGATCTCGTCCTCGCTGAATGACCCGGCCGAGAGCGCCGAAAGCATCGCCTGGCCGTATATTCCAAGTAGGACCAGCGCCATGAAGTTAGCGTCGTCATCCCGGCGGATAACGTCTTGCCGTTGGCCGAGTACGAGAAGATCCCGCACCAGCCCTTGGAAGGAGGGGCGATCAGGCGGCGGTTGCAGGGACGGGCGCACGGCGGGGGCAAGGGCCAGCCTGGCAAGCGAAGGATTTGCCAGGCACCAGTCGGCGCTATCGAGCAAGACGGTCTCAAGCAGAGTGAACACGTCTTCGTTTGCCGCCATGCGGATGCGGTAGGCTGCGTCGCCCGCCTCCACGCGGGCGATGAGCCGCAGCGCGATCTCTTCTTTCGAACTGAACAGATTATAGACCGTCTTGCGGGTCAAGCCGGCGCGCGTTGCGATCTTCTCGACGGAGGTATTGGCAAACCCCAGCTCCCGAAACGCCAGGTCGGCGGCATCGAGGATGAGGGTTCGTGACCGTTCGGTTCGCTTCAGGGTTGTCATTTTTACACCTTAGTGTAAATTTGCACATGTGTAAACTTTCTGGCATGCCCGCCGATTTTCGGCAGCCGCCGAACCGACACAGCCGGCTCGTGCCTCGAACGTCGACCGTGGTGCACTGGAACCAAGCGGAAGCATTGTTGAAAATGGTTGGCATTCTCAGAGAATTCGGCCCGGGGATCTGGACTGCAGACGGCCCGATCGTCACGGCGGCCGCTGGTTTCCACTATCCAACGCGCATGGCCGTCATCGGATTGTCCGGTGGCGGTCTCTTCATCTGGTCACCGGTACAGCTCACGAACGAGCTGCGCGCTGAGGTGGACGGCCTAGGTAGGGTGCGCTTCCTGATCCCACCCAATTCGCTTCACCACGTATTCCTCGCCGACTGGCAGCGCGGCTATCCCGATGCCAAGGTCTACGCGCCACCCGGCCTGCGGGAAAAGCGCCGAGATATCCTCTTCGACGGCGAGCTCGGCGATACGCCCGCAGCCGACTGGGCCGACGATCTCGATCAGGTGGCCATGCGGGGCAACAGGATCACCACCGAGATTGTCTTCTTTCACCACGCAAGCATGACAGTGCTCTTCACCGATCTCATCCAGCATTTCCGCCCCGGCTGGTTCAAAGGCTGGCGAGCTCTCATCGCCCGGCTGGATCTGATGGTCGCAGATGAGCCTTCGGTGCCGCGAAAATTCCGCGCCGCCCTTACCGACCGGCGCGCCGCGCGTGCCGCTCTTCAACGCATACTGGTGTGGCCGGCCGAAAGAGTGCTGATGGCGCACGGCGAACCAGTCACTGAGGACGCTCAGGCGTTCATCCGCCGGGCTTTTCGCTGGCTGGTTGGTCGCTGACCTATCGGGCGGATTTCGGCGCTTCGAGCGCACGGCGCAATGCCGGCGCTTCCTGCTGGATATGATCCCACAGCCGGTTGGCGATCGGCCCATGCGGCCGGTCGCGGCGCCGCGCCACCACCAGTTCGTCGGTGCGGCCAGGCAGATGGCGGCCGGCAATGGATTGCAGGCGCCCGTCATGCAGTTCTTCCTCGATCAGGAAGCGGGGCATGTGGCCCCAGCCAAGGCCCTGCAGGATTATCTCCTTCTTCATGCCCTGGTCGGCGACGAGGCATTGCGGCGCGCCTTCGATCAGCGAATAGTTTTGTTGTGGCGAATGGCGGGCGCTGTCGCGCATGACGCATTGGGTGAGTGCCTGCATCTGGTCCAGAGTGATCGGCTGCTCGATACGCTCGGGCAGAAAGCCCGGCGCCACCACGGGAATGAAGGACACCTTGCACAGATCGACCCATTCCACCCGCGCATCGCCCTTGTCGACCCAGTGCAGGATCAGATCGGCTTCGTCGTCGAAGAGACGCTCCCATGGGCCGCCGACCGCTTCGAAATGCAGATGCAGGCGCGTGCCGGGGCACTGTGCGAAGAACCGCCCGAGCATGCCCAGCACATGCGGGCGCGGGCACAGGTCGCCTATCACCACGTGGATCTCGCTTTCCTCACCCATCGCCAACTGGGCGGCATGGACGCGCAAACCGTCCAGCTCGCGCAGCAGCGATAGCGCTCGGCGGTGGAACGACAGCCCTGCCTCGGTTGCACGCACGCGATAGCCGCTGCGGTCCAGGAGGCAAAGGTCGAGCTGTCGCTCCAGCTTGGCGACGGCAGCGAACACCGCCGGATGCGAGCGATGCAGCACAGCCGCCGCAGGCTGAAAGCCGCCGGTGCGAATCACCGCATCGAAGCATTGAAGGTCGTGGAGAGTAAATTCGGCCATGTCGGTTTTTATTACAAAGATTGTCTTATCTTTGTAATATCAACAAAATTGTCCCTTGGCTACGTTTGGCTTCATTCAAACGTTCCAGAAGGAATTTTCATCATGAACAAGCTGAATTTCGTCACAACGGGCGACGGCACGCGCATCGCCTACCGCTTCGACGGCGAGGCAAGCAAGCCGGTGCTGGTGCTATCGAATTCCATCGGCACCACGCTTGACATGTGGGACAGGCAGATCGGCGAATTGTCGAAGCATTTCCGTGTTCTGCGCTACGATTTTCGCGGCCATGGCGGATCGAGCGTTCCGGTCGGCGCCTATTCGCTCGACCGGCTTGGCCGCGACGTCATCGAGCTGCTCGATGCGCTCGATCTGCAACGCGTACATTTTCTTGGCCTGTCGCTTGGCGGGTTCGTCGCGCAGTGGCTCGGCATCCACGCGCCCGAGCGGATCGACCGGCTGATCCTGAGCAACACCTCGTCTCATCTCTCGCCGGCAAGCTATTTCGACGAGCGGATTGCCGCGGTGCGGCAGGCGCCGGACATGTCGGAAACCGCCGAGACGTTCCTGAGCAACTGGTTCCCCGCGTCGATGGTTGCCGCCAACGAGCCCGTGGTCGAAGAGTTTCGCACCATGCTGCTGGCTATCGACCGGCAAGGCCTGGCGGGCCTGTTCGCGGCGGTTCGCGACGCCGATCTTCGCCGCACCGTAGCACTGATACCGCGGCCGACGCTGGTGATCGCCGGTCAGCACGACACGGTGACAGCAGCCAGCCACAGCGAGATGATCGCCGCGGCGGTGCCCGGCGCGAAGCTGGTCGTGCTGCCCGCGGTCCATCTGTCGAACATCGAGTATCCGGCAGAGTTCATCCAGGCTGTGGTCGATTTCCTGCGCTGAGCTGGAGCGCGACGGAAAGGCGTCCGGCGCCAGTCCGGCGGCCGCCGAACGTTCGAAGACGGCATGGTTCAGAAGAGCGGGCGGCAGCCGGAGCCTGCGTCAACGTGAGCGCCGGTCCGAACCGAGCCATCTGGCGAAAAAGCTTGTTCGACGCCTTTCGGAACGATCCCGTCACCTCGCCATTATCAGCACGAGGGCAGGCTCGGACACGCCGTGACCCAACCTTTGAGGCGGCCGGTGACTTTCGAGCGCCAACACGAACACGCCGGAGGAAACGATGACTGGACGCAAAACCCACGATCAACAAATTCGCATCATTGAAGAGCGGGAAAACACAAAAAACGCGGGCGAGGATTTCGATGCAGAGGCGGATCTGAAACGATCAGCGGCGGAACGTGAAGCGCTGCGCAAGGGATCGGACATGAGGACCGACACACCGGACCTCGTCGATCCGGACGACCGCAACATCCTTCGCGGCAAAAATCAGGAAAGCGTCCATCACAAAAACCGTCCTGACGACTAGATGAGCACCGATCCTGGAAACATTTGGATAGATTGGAGGCAGCCATGGCACACGGCGGCAAGAAACACATCGGAGCAGGTTCGCAGGGAAAGGGTTCTGGCACAGGCGCCATGACCGCAACGCCAAAGGACAAGCTCGAAGAAAACAAGGTACTGTCCAATCGCGACAAGGCACAGCATTCCAAAGAACGCGGTTTGGACTCCAGGCAGGTCGCGACTGAGCAGCACCAGGATCATGCCGCCAACCGTTTACGGGACTGACGCCCTGCTGGACGCCAGCCTCGGCGCGCCGCTCGGAGGCCGTCAGAGTCGTTGCCGTCGCTATTTGCCGCCGAGGCTCTCGGGCCAGAGCGCCTGGATTTCCTCCGGCAGCGCATCGCGCACCTTGGCCGACTGGCCCAGATCAATATGCCGTGCGAGAACTCGGAACACCGAGCGTGCCGCCTCCTCGGGATCGACGGGGCGGATCGATTTCAATTCCTCGCCGATGTGCTGCGAGAAGTTTTCAAGGGAGCGCGTTTTGTCCGGCTCGGCTGCGGGCCGGTAGTGGTCGTAATAGGCGCCGCGCACCAGGATCGGCAGTTCCGCCCCAAGTTTGGCCGCAAGCCCGATCTGCAGCCTGTCCCTTTTCGAGTTGCGACAGCGAGGAGGAGAGGCGGGGCACCGGAGCTACCGGCGCGCTGGCCTTGGAGATCGGATTGAATCATTGATGGTGGGTCGCAGGGCTGCCGATCAATGCGGTTCGCACGCCGAACATAAAGCGGCGCGGCGGTGCGATGCGGACTTCAAGACGCTTCGCAGATCGGCAGCGGCTGCGGCGGCGGTGCCGGGTGATCCTTCCTGTATTGGGCGATGATCGGCTCGAGGGTCTTTCGCGGCCAGAATTTAGGTGTGCCGATTTCCTTCAGGCAGGACGCGTTCCAGTAGGCGCCCGGCTGTGAATGGTTGGCTGCGACCGCGGCGATGTCGCGCGATTCCGGGTAGATATAGAGCGTCGTCGGATTGTCCTTGACCATCGGGATAATCTGCTGCGCATCCGCCGGCGACCAGCTGGTGCAGCCATTGCTGCGGCCGCCGGCATAGTCGACCAGTTTGCCGAACGGCACGAAGCCGTCATGGTCGGCATGCGAACTTTTCGGGTTTTTGCGCAGGCATAGGCCGTGCAGCACCTGGGCGGCATGGCCGCCGATCACCCGCTGCCTGGCGTTCGCGGCCTCGCCTTCGCCGTCGAACTGGATGAAGGTGCGCTGGAAAACCGCGTCCTGTTTCGCAGCGGTGCGGTAATAGCCCTTGAACGAGGTTTTTGCCTCGCGGGTGATATAGCCGCCGCCGGCCGTCAACGACGAATCCATCGCATTGCCGAAATTCTTCGCGCACCGCTTGCTGTTCGAAAAATCGACAACGCCTTTCAAATTCCGGCCGCTGCCATGACCCGACGAAATCGCGCGAAACGACTGGCTGGCTTCGCAGATGACGTAATAGCGGCGCCCCAGAACGCCATCGCCCAGATCGCTGGGGCGCGTCGCATCCATGGCGAAGTAGCAGGGGTTCTTGACTGCACCTTGCGCGACCTTCTTCCGGTAAAGCGCGCGGGCTCGTTCGAGGACAATTTGTGAGATCTGGCCGTCGCTGTTGCCGATATGAGCCTGCAGCCAGGCCGGAACGTCAGATGGTGCGGCAAAGGATCGAGCCGACATCGTCAAGGCAATGGCGGCGACGAGGAGGCTGAGGATCGGGACGATACCCAGAGGGACGAATCTCAACCGCACTGGATCAACTCCTGCCAAAGCCGTTTCGTTGCGGTGTTGCCGCCGGGAATCGATCATAGAGGGTCTCGCATTATCAGGCGAAACACATCTTGTTTAGCGCGACGCGCGCAAATGCTCCTACGCCGGGATGCTGGCTCCAGGCTTGCAACGGGCTCCCCGCATCTTTGAATGTCTGCGATTTTCGATACGCAGGGATTGAGCTATCATCTGATTCCTGGCGCAGCCCACGCCTCCTCCCTCCGCCGGGAAAGCATCGTTCATGCAGGGCTTTCCGATCACCGAACCGACTGTTCGAGCACTTGGCATAAGGAGGGGTTGCGAAAACGGCTCGCACCAGGAGGTTTTGCAATGAAGCTGTCCGCGCCCGTTTACCATCTGAAGCGTCAAGCCAGGCTGTTGTCCCGCGAGGCCAAAATTCCGCTCCACGAAGCGCTTGATCGTGTTGCAGCACAGGAAGGCTTCGCCAGCTGGAGTCTGCTTGCAGCCAAGGCAGCCGAGGCGGCGCCTGCCGGCATACTGTTTGCGCAACTTGCGCCCGGCGATCTCGTTCTGGTGGGTGCACGACCCGGCCACGGCAAGACGCTGATGAGCCTCGAACTCGCAATCGAAGCCATGAAATCAGGCCATCGCGGCGTGTTCTTCACGCTGGAGTATACGCAACGAGATGTGCTCGACCGGTTTCGCGCCATCGGGGCGGATCCGGCGCGGTTCAACGACCAGTTCGTGTTCGACAATTCCGATGCCATCAGCGCCGACTACATCGTCAGAACGCTGGCGGCGGCGGCGCGCGGCACGCTGGTGGTGATCGACTATCTGCAACTGCTCGACCAGAAGCGGCAAAATCCGGACCTGATGGCGCAGATTCGCACGCTGAAGTCGTTTGCCGGCGACAAGGGATTGATCCTCGTCTTCATCTCGCAGATCGATCGGTCATACGATCCGGCGAAGAAGCCATGTCCCGATATCAGCGATGTGCGGTTACCGAACCCTCTGGATCTGTCGCTGTTCAACAAGACCTGCTTCCTGAACAAGGGCGAAATCCGGTTCCAGGCGGCAAGCTGACGATCCGGTCAGCCAGCCTTCATTGGGCCGCTGCCGGTAGATTCAGAGGCTGTGCAACCGATGCCGAACTGTGCTGCGCGCGCAATGCTTCGGCCGCCTGGCAAACCACTTCGGATATAAGCAGCAGCTGTTTGGCTATCGGGCTTGTCTTGCGCCAGATCATGCCGATCGTCCGCGACGGTTGGGGATTGGCGAAGTGGGCGATAGAGACCGACGCCGAGCGCGTCTCCACCGGCACGGCCATTTCGGGGATCAAGGTGACGCCGACGCCGGCGCCGACCATCTGCACCAGGGTCGACAGCGAGCTGCCGTCCAGCAACTCGCGCGGCCGTGCCGAATGCATGTTGCAGAACGACAGCGCCTGATCGCGAAAACAATGGCCTTCCTCGAGCAGGAGCAGCCGCATCTCGCGCAGCATTTCGCGGTTGGGCACCGGCTTTCCCTCATCCTCGCCGGGCCGGACCAGCACGAAGTTCTCGGCAAACAGCACGATTTCCGTCAGCGAGGGTTCCGATACCGGCAGGGCAACGATGGCCGCATCGAGCCGGCCGTCGGCCAGTTCCTGGATCAGCTTCTGCGTCTGCGTTTCGCGCACGTGGATATCGAGCCCGTCATGCATGCGGGCGAGGTTGCCGATGATGGCAGGCAGAAGGTAGGGTGCGATCGTCGGGATCACCCCGATGCGCAACCGTCCCACCAGCCGGTCGCGCGAGGCGCGGGCCAGATCCGTCAGCTCATCCACCGAGCGCAGGATGTCGCGAACGCGCAAGGCGAATTCCTCGCCGAAATTGGTCAGCCGGACCTGGCGTGGGCCTCTTTGGAAAAGCGCCGTGCCCAGCGTTTCCTCCAACTCCCGGATCTGCACCGAGATGGCGGGCTGCGAGATCGCGCAGGCATCGGCGGCGCGGCCGAAATGATTGTGCCGCGCCAGCGCCTCGAAATAACGCAACTGCTTCAGCGTCAGGTTTGTCATAATGTCATCTTATCGCTGTAATCAGGAAATCCAACTTAAATTAATCAAGCGGCTTTGCTATAGGAGTCGCAACGAAGATGAGGAGCAGCCGGGACCGCCTGGTGAGGCGCATGCCCGCAGCAACAGGACATCCAACATATTCAGTCGCGTATCGGGCATATGGTCATCGCGCCAGCCATGAAACGGACCGCCTCCAGGGACATCCAACGTCCCTGTTCACGCAGCAGTTGAACAGCTCAACACAGCCACGATCGGAGAAGAACATGGACGCACAGACCGATGATCCCAGCGCCGGCAAATGCCCCGTTGCACACGGATCCTCCAGCAGGAGCAACCGTGACTGGTGGCCCAACCAACTCGATCTTGGCGTTCTCCATCAGCAATCGAACCTTTCTGATCCGATGGGCGAAGAGTTCGACTATGCCGAGGAATTCAAGTCGCTCGATCTCGATGCGGTGATCAAGGACCTGCACCAGGTGATGACGGATTCGCAGGATTGGTGGCCGGCCGACTTCGGCCATTACGGGCCGCTGTTCATCCGCATGGCCTGGCACAGTGCCGGCACCTACCGCATCGGCGATGGCCGTGGCGGCGCCGGGGCAGGCCAGCAGCGTTTTGCTCCGCTCAACAGCTGGCCGGATAATGCCAATCTCGACAAGGCGCGCCGGCTGCTGTGGCCGGTCAAGCAAAAATATGGCCGCAAGATCTCCTGGGCCGACCTGCTGATCCTCACCGGCAACGTCGCGCTGGAATCGATGGGTTTCAAGACCTTCGGCTTCGCCGGCGGCCGCGCTGACGTCTGGGAGCCCGAGCAGGACGTCGACTGGGGTTCGGAGACCAAATGGCTCGACGACAAGCGCTACTCCGGTGACCGTGAACTCCAGGGCCATCTCGGCGCCGTGCAGATGGGTCTCATCTATGTCAATCCGGAAGGCCCGAACGGCAAGCCCGATCCGCTGGCCTCGGCACGCGACATTCGCGAGACCTTCGCCCGCATGGCCATGAATGACGAGGAGACCGTGGCGCTGATCGCCGGTGGTCACACCTTCGGCAAGACGCACGGTGCCGGCGATGCGTCGCTGGTTGGCGCGGAGCCGGAGGGCTCGAGCATCGAGGCGCAAGGCCTCGGCTGGTCGAGCAAGCATGCTTCCGGCATTGCCGGCGACGCCATCACCTCGGGCCTCGAGGTGACCTGGACCACGACGCCGACCAAGTGGAGCAACAATTTCTTCGACAATCTGTTCGGCTTCGACTGGGAGCTGACCAAGAGCCCGGCCGGCGCTCATCAGTGGACGCCAAGGGGTGGCGCCGGGGCCGGCACCGTTCCGGATGCGCACGATCCGTCAAAGCGCCGCGCGCCGGCAATGCTGACCACCGATCTCGCGCTGCGGGTAGATCCTGCCTACGAAAAGGTGTCGCGGCGCTTCCACGAGCATCCGGAGCAGTTCGCCGACGCCTTCGCCCGCGCCTGGTACAAGCTGACCCATCGCGACATGGGTCCGGTCGCCCGCTATCTCGGCCCGCTCGTGCCGAAGGAAGAGCTGATCTGGCAGGATCCGATCCCGGCAGTCGACCATGAACTGGTCAGCGAGCAGGACATCGCCTCGCTGAAGGCGAAGATCCTGGCATCGGGCCTTTCGGTCTCCGAATTGGTCTCGACTGCGTGGGCTTCGGCCTCGACGTTCCGCAATTCCGACAAGCGCGGTGGCGCCAACGGTGCACGTATCCGACTGGCGCCGCAGAAGGATTGGGAGGTCAACCAGCCGGCGGAACTGTCGAAGGTGCTGGCGAAGCTGGAAGCCATCCAGAAGGAGTTCAACGCGGGCAGCAAGAAAGTCTCTCTTGCCGACCTGATTGTGCTTGGCGGCGTTGCCGCGGTCGAGAAAGCCGCGAAGGACGGAGGCCATGAGGTGAAGGTGCCGTTCACGCCAGGCCGCATGGACGCCTCGCAGGAGCAAACGGACGTGCATTCCTTTGCCGCGCTCGAGCCAAGGGTCGACGGCTTCCGCAATTACGTCAGGGGCAAGCAGCCGATGTCGGTCGAAGCCATGCTGGTCGACCGGGCGCAGTTGCTGGCGTTGACCGCGCCGGAATTGACAGTGCTGGTCGGCGGCTTGCGCGTTCTCGGCGCCAACACCGGCGGATCGAAGCACGGCGTGTTCACCGACAGGCCGGGCACTTTGACCAACGACTTCTTCGTCAATCTGCTCAGCATGAACACGGTCTGGGATCCGGCCGCCGGCTCTGTTCCGGGTTCGGAAGAGGTGTTCGAGGCGCGCGACCGCAAGACCAAGGCGGTCAAGTGGACGGGCACCCGTGCCGACCTGATCTTCGGCTCGCACGCCCAATTGCGCGCACTTGCCGAGGTCTATGGCTCCGCGGATGCAAGCCAGAAATTCGCCAGGGATTTCGTGGCGGCATGGACCAAGGTGATGAACGCCGACCGCTTCGACATCGCCTGACTTCGCATAAGGGTACTCCCGCGCGCCTGCGCCGGAGCTCCAGTCCTCCCAAGGACATAAGATCGGGGCCGCGTTTCCAGCGATGGAAACGCGGCCCTTGTCGTAAGAGGCTGCTCCTTGGTGGACCGTGCCTTGCCGGGCAATGCTGCTATTTATCGGCGTAGCGTCTCCGCCGGTGCACCATGATGGAAATCGTCAAACCCGCGCTTGAACATCTGCCATCCTACAAGGTGGCGCTCGAGCGCGGCTGGTCGCCGGACAATGTGCGGCTGATGGAAGCGACGCGCGAGCAGCTTGCGGCCATCGAAAAGGATCCCGTGGCCTTTCTTGCCGACCTCGACGATCCCCAGGCCAAGGGCGGCCCGATCAGCTTGCCCGACGGCAAAAAAGTGCCGCGCCTGCCGGGCTTCCGCCGCTGGATCTGGGATGGCGAGGCGTCGGGCTCGATCGGCTTTCGCTGGCAGAAGGGCACGGCGGAACTGCCGCCGCATGTGCTCGGCCATATCGGCTATTCGGTGGTGCCGTGGAAGCGGCGGCGCGGCTACGCCACCGAGGCGCTGCGGCTGATGCTGGACGAGGCGAGAGCGGTCGGCCTGGCTCACGTCGAGATCACCGCCAAGCCGGGCAATCCGGCCTCGCACAAGGTGATCCTGGCCAATGGCGGCAAGCTCGTCGAACGCTTCTTCGAGGACGCCGCCTATGGCGGGGCGGAAAGCTTGCGGTTCCGGATCGAGCTGTAGGATGTGTCTCAACCATGCTCATCGGCGCACAGCGCATGATCCGACAGCGCGCGGATGACGTAGCAGTCGCCGACCGTCTGGCCATTGCAGCACGTGGCGATGCGTTCGAGCTCGGCCTCGAGTCGCTTCAACTGGGCAATCTTTTCCCGCACCGAGATCAGTTGCTCCTCGGCGATCTTGTCGGCGTGGCCGCAGGGCTGCTCGGGGTGGCCGCTCAAGTCGATCAGGGAGCGGATGTCGTCGACGGCGAAGCCGAGGTCGCGGGCGTGGCGGATGAAGGCCAACCGCTCCAGCTCCTGCCTGGAATAGCGGCGCTGGTTGCCTTCCGAACGCTCGGGCGCGGCGACAAGGCCCATCTGCTCATAATAGCGGATTGTCGGCACCTTGACCCCGGTGCGACGCGAGAGATCACCGATCGAAAACATGAAATTTTCCCCTTGAAGCTCTAGTGACTAGAGCAATTATAGTGCCTGACATCAGCATTCAAGACGCATGCGGCGACGCCGCGCGGGCAAGACAGGCAGGTAATATGATGACGACGCCGCTCAAGCAGGAAACGATCGGGCAGACACGGTTCAAGATCGGCGGCATGGACTGCGCCTCTTGCGCGGCCAAGATCGATACGGCGGTGCGTCGTCTCGACGGCGTCGCCGATGTGTCGGTTTCGGTGACCGGCGCCAGCATGACGGTCAGCCACAGCCGTTGGCTCAACGACGACAAGGTGCTGCGGCAGGTGGCGCGGCTGGGCTACGGCATCGTCAAGGCGGAAGGCGGGGCCGATGGGCGTGCTTCAGTGGCCAAGGATCATGATCATGCTGATCATGATCACAGCGATGCGGCGCCGGGGCAGGCGTGGTGGCGCTCCCGCCGTGCTGTGCTGACGCTGGCCTGCGCTGCAGCGCTTCTTGCCGCCTACGGCATCGGCCATCTTCTTCCTGCGGCCGAGCGCTGGGTCTTCCTTGCCGCCCTGCTGGTCAGCCTAGTGCCGATCGCACGGCGAGCGCTGATGGCGGCATTGGCCGGCACGCCGTTCTCGATCGAGATGCTGATGACCATCGCGGCGATAGGCGCCGTGATGATCGGTGCCACGGAAGAAGCCGCCGCCGTGGTGGTGCTGTTCCTGATTGGCGAACTTCTGGAGGGCGTCGCCACCGGCCGGGCGCGGGCGAGCATCCAGGGACTTGCCGATCTGGTGCCGAAGACGGCCTTGGTCGAGCGCGCGAGCGGCACATCGGAAGTTCCTGCCGAACGGCTCGGCGTCGGCGACATCATCGTGGTGCGGCCGGGCGACCGCATTCCGGCCGATGGCGAGATCATCGAGGGCGCGAGCGAAATCGACGAGGCGCCGGTGACCGGCGAGAGCACGCCGAAGCGCAAGGGCGTTGCGGACGCCGTCTTTGCCGGCACGATCAGCACCGACGGCGTGCTCAAGGTGCGGGTGACGGCTGCCGCGTCTGACAACACCATCGCCCGGGTCGTGCGGCTTGTGGAGGAGGCGCAGGAAGCCAAGGCGCCGACTGAACGCTTCATCGACCGCTTCTCAAGATACTACACCCCGGCGGTGCTGGCGGTCGGTGCGCTGGTTGCGCTGTTGCCGCCGCTGCTCATTGGCGGCGACTGGAACGAATGGATCTACAAGGGCCTGGCGATCCTGCTGATCGGTTGCCCCTGCGCGCTCGTCATCTCGACGCCGGCAGCAATCGCCGCTGGCCTTGCGACCGGCGCGCGGCGTGGCCTGTTGATGAAAGGTGGTGCGGTGCTGGAAGGCTTTCGCCGGATCACGGCGGTGGCCTTCGACAAGACCGGCACGCTGACCGCGGGCAGGCCCGTGGTGACCGACATCATGGCCTATGGCCGCGATGAACGCACCGTGCTGGCGCTGGCGGCAGCGCTCGAGCAGGGTTCCAGCCATCCGCTGGCCATGGCGATCCTCGACAGGGCCAGGGCTGATGGTGCGCCGGTGCCGCCGGCTCTGGCGGCGAAGGCGATCTCGGGCAAAGGTGTCGAGGGCAGCGTCGGTGGCGTCGCCGTCTTCCTCGGCTCCGGTCCGGCGGCGGGCGAACGCGCCGACATGACGCAAGTGCAGCGCTTTGCCGTCGACAGCCTCAACGGGCAGGGCAAGACCGTCTCAGTGCTGGTCGCCGACGGCGTGGTGGCAGGGCTGATCGCCATGCGTGACGAGCCGCGACCGGATGCGGCGGCCGGGATCGCGGCGCTGAAGGCCGAAGGCATCCGCACGATCATGCTGACCGGCGACAATCGCCGCACGGCGCAAGCCATTGCCGCTTCGCTCGGCATCGAGGCGCGGGCGGAGCTGTTGCCTCAGGACAAGCAACGCATCATCGGCGAATTGCAGCGCGAAGGGCTGAAGGTCGCCAAGGTCGGCGACGGCATCAACGACGCACCGGCGCTCGCCGCCGCCGACATCGGAATCGCCATGGGCGGCGGCACCGATGTGGCGCTGGAGACCTCGGATGCGGCAATCCTGCATGGCCGCATCACGGACGTCGTGCGGATGGTGAGGCTGTCGCGGGCGGTGATGGCCAATATCGGCCAAAACATCACCGTGGCGCTCGGGCTGAAAGCGGTGTTCCTGGTCACCACCATTCTAGGCATCACCGGCCTGTGGCCGGCGATCCTGGCCGACACCGGCGCCACCGTGCTGGTCACCGCCAACGCCATGCGCCTGCTGCGCTGGCGCGGGTGAAGTGGTCTATTCCGCCGGAGCCGTCAGCGGCGGCGTGGCGTTGCTGCGCCCTTCCCAGACATAAGATGCCAGCGCCACCGCGACGGCGACCAGCATGGCGATGGCGCCCAGCAGCGGCAGGCTGCGGTAGCCATAGCCGCTGTTCAGCATCGCGGCGCCCAACGACGCGGCCAGCGCGATGCCGACATTGAAGCCGGACGGAATGAGCGACGAGGCGAGGTTGGAAGCATCTGCCGTCCAGGCCAGGATGCGGGTCTGGATCGGTGTGCCGATGGCGAAGTTGAGACCACCCCAGATGACGATCGCCACAACCATCGGCAGGGGATAGGGGCTGACGGCATAGATCACGCCAAGCGTTACCGCCTGCAGGGCCAGCATGGTGATCAATGACGGCATCAGCTTCCAGTCGGAGAGCTTGCCGCCGAGGAAGACTCCCAGGGTGGCACCGACGCCATTGAGCAGCAGCACCCACGGCACCAGGTTCTCGTCGAGCCCGGTGACCTCCAGCAGTGTCGGGGTGATGTAGGTGAACAGGCCGAACTGGCCGATCATCAGCATCAACATCAGGATCAGCGAGGTCCAAACCTGCTGGCGGGCCAGCACGCGAACCTCGCGGGCGAAACCGGCGGGCCTGGCCGACGATCCGGTGGTGCGCGGCAAGAGGGCTGCCATGGCAAGCGTCGCCGCCACGCCGAGCGCGCACATCACCCAGAAGGTGGCACGCCAGCCCCAGATGTTGCCGATCGCGGTGCCGGCCGGCACGCCGATGACGTTGGAGACGGTGAGGCCGGACAGGATGACGGCGACAGCCATGCCGCGCTGGTCCTCGCGCACGAGACCGACGGCGACGACCATGGCGACGCCGAAATAGGCGCCATGCGCGACCGCCACGGCAATGCGCAACAGTAGCATCGAGGTGAAGTCGGGCGCCAGCGCGCAAGCCGCCTGGCCGATGGTGAAGGCGATGGCGAGGCCGAGCAGCAGGCTCTTGCGTGACAGCGACTTGGTGGCGAGCGCCAGCAGCGGGCCGCCGATGGCGATGCCGCCTGCATAGCCGGAGACGAGGTAGCCGGCCGAGGGGACCGAAACGCCAAGACCTTGCGCCACCTGCGGCAGCACGCCGGCAATGACGAATTCGGTGGTGCCGAAGGCAAAAGCGGCAATGAACAGGGCTATGAGCGGAAGCGACATGGCAAGGCCTTAGCTGGAACGGCCTCAAACCACGGATGGGCTTTGCGGGCAATGAAGAAATTTTTGTCGCGAGTTTAGGTTTTCTTCAGTGAGCGAGGCGGTGAAGCGCCAATCTCCCACACGAGGGGGAGATCGGCTGCTTCTCAGCTCGCCTTCAACCGCGACCCAGTGAGCAGACCGCGCTCTTCGAGCACCGGATAGGCCATCGAGGCCAGCAGCGAATTGATCTGCTTCAGGTCGCGGATGGTATCGAGATGAATCGAACTCGTCTCGACGCTTTTGGCGGTGCCGTCGCGCAGCCGCACGAAATGGCTGGCGCTGGTTTCCTTCTCGCGGTCACGCAGCTGGTCCTTTTCCAGCACCAACTGGCGGGCGGTCTCGGGATCGCGCGACACCAGCACATTGAAGGCAAGCCGCGCATTGGCCAGCACCGAGCCATGGAAGGCGCACAGCTCGCTCCAGCCCTCGTCGGTGAATTCCAGCCCGCGCTCGAATTTCTTCTTCACATGCACCAGCATGTTGCGCACGATGATGTCGCCGACCTGCTCCAGCTTGACGCAGGCGCCGATCAGCTCCTGGCAGCGCAGCGCCTCGTCTTCGGTCAGCGGATTCCTGGTCAACTTGGCGAGGTAGAGCTTGATCGCCGCGTGCCTGCGGTCGACGCGGTCGTCGAGTGCGGCCAGCGCCTTGATCTTGTCGGCATCGGCACTTTCATAGAGCTCGATTATGCGCTTGAGCATGATCTCGATCGTCTCGCAGACCCGCACCACCTCGCGGGTGGCGTTGGCTAGCGCCTGGCTCGGCACGTCCAGCGCGCTCTCGTTGAGCGCCGACAACTCGACGACGTCGAGCGTGGAGGCCGGTTCCGGCTTGGTTCCGAGTGCGACAATTTTCTCCGAGGCGCGATAGACGAAGCCTGCCAGCGGCAGGCCGGCGAGCAGGATCAGCACGTTGAACAGGATGTGGGCATTGACGATCTGGTCCGCCGCCGTCGAACCGAGAAAGGCGAAGTGAGGCCTGAAGATCATGACCAGGATCAGCATGACCAGCGAGCCAAGCCCGCGCATCAGGAGGTTGCCGATCGGCACGACGCGCACTTCGGGGCTCGACGAGCGGGTCAGCATCGGCGCGATGATCGAGGAGCCGAGGTTGACGCCAAGGATGAGAACGACGCCGAGTTCGGGCGTGATCAGGCCGCGGCCTGCCAGCGTCGCCATCAACAGCACCGCCGCGATGCTCGACTGGAACAGCCAGGTGATCAGCGCCGCCAGCAGATAGGCGGTGATGGAATCGGTCGAGAAGTAGTTGATGATGACCGGCATGAGCTGGCTGTTGCGCAGCGGCTCAGACGCCTGGCCGATCATCTCCAGCGACAGGATCAAAAGGCCGATGCCGACCAGAATGCGGCCGGTCTGGCGCCAGTCGCGCCGCTCGGTGGCCATGAACATGACCGTGCCGGTGATCAGGCACAGCGGCACCAGCAAGGTGAGGTCGAAGGTCAGCAGCTTGACCACCAGCGCAGAGCCGATCTCGGCGCCGCGCACTGCCAATTGGCCCGCGGCGCCCGAGACGATGCCAGAGCCGGCGAAGGAGCCGACCAGCAGCGTGACGGCTGTGGAACTCTGCAGGGCGATGGCAAGGCCGGTGCCGGCCAGCACCGCCATGATCGGATTGCGCATGGTGGCGCGCAGGCGGTGGCGCAGCACGTCGCCATAGGCGCGTTCAACGCCGGTCTTCACCATGCGGGTGGCAAACAGCATCAGCGCCACGGCGCCGGCCAGATGCAGAAGGACGACGGACCCGCTCATTTCGCCCGCCGCATGAAAACAGGATGCGCGTCCTGTTTGGCGTGGCGATCAGAAGGGAAAACGAGGGTACGAATCATGTTCATGGCGGTGACTTATAATAGCTCGAATATTTTAGCCGGATAATAAAATCTTGTCGATTTCAAGGGCCGTTGCAGCGCGACGGGCGGTGTCGGAAAATGGACGGACGCGCAAATGGTTGCATTGCGGGGCGGGCTCGAAGCAACGGATAGGCAGAGTTAGCAGCGCGACCGGCTCCTGCCTTTGCGATTATGTTCAGCTCTATTGGGTAAATAAAGGAAATCATTACACAATTGTAATGCAGGCGTTCAGCTTCGGTTCATCGGTGGCCCGCTATTCCCTGGGCATCGACAACCAAGGAGACTTCTCTTGAAACGCATTGTCCTTTCCGCACTCGCTTTCTCGATGCTGGCCGCTACGTCGCTCACCGGCCAAGCCGCACCGCTGAATGCACCGAACGCTCCGCAGTCGAATTACAGCCAGGTTGACTGGCAAAAGCCCACCAACAGGGATGTCAAGAAGCGTATCATCCAGAAGCGCGTCATCCATAAGAAGGTCGTGGTGAAGCGCAACAACTGGCGCAATGGCCAGAAATATTCCGGCTGGAGACAGCACCAGCCGGTCCGCGACTACGGCCGCTACGGCCTGCATCGTCCCGGCCGCGGCCAGGAATGGATCCGCGTCGGCAACGACTATGTGTTGGTCGGTGTGCTCTCCGGCGTCATTTTCGGCGCGCTTGCCGCGCATTAAGCGGTCCCCAGGCGGATATTGGAAAGAGGCGGCCCGCAACGGCCGCCTCTTTTGCCTGTGGAAACCGGGTATGGCCCGCATTAGGGGTCGTCGGATTTCGCGGGTATGATTATATAATCGGGAAACGAGTTCCCGATGCGCTTTCCACCCGCCTTCCTCGACGAGATACGCGACCGCGTGCCGATTTCATCGGTTATCGGCCAGCGCGTTGCGTGGGACAGGAAGAAAACCAACGCGCCGCGCGGCGACTATTGGGCCTGTTGTCCGTTCCACGGCGAGAAGAGTCCCTCCTTCCACTGCGAGGACAAAAAGGGCCGCTACCATTGTTTCGGTTGCTCGGTCTCGGGCGATCATTTCAAGTTCCTCACCGAACTCGACGGGATGAGCTTTCCCGAGGCGGTTGAGAAGATCGCCGACATGGCCGGTGTGCCGATGCCGGTTCGCGATGCGCAGGAGGAGCGGCGCGAAAAGGAACGCGCCAGCCTGACCGACGTCATGGAGATGGCGACCGCCTTCTTCCAGGAACGGCTGCAGGGGCCGGAAGGCGCCAAGGCGCGTGCCTATCTGCGCGACCGCGGACTGACGCCGGCGACGCAGCAATCGTTCCGGCTCGGTTTTGCGCCCGACAGCCGCAATGCGCTGAAGGAGCATCTCGCCGCCAAGGGCGTGCCCAAGGCCGACATCGAGGCTTGTGGACTGGTGCGCCACGGCGACGACATCCCGGTTTCCTATGACTGGTTCCGTGACCGCATCATGTTCCCGATTCCGGATTCCCGGGGCAAGATCATCGCGTTCGGCGGCCGTGCGCTGCAGCCGGATGCGCTGGCCAAGTACATGAACTCGCCCGACACCGAACTCTTCCACAAGGGCAATGTGCTCTATAATTTCGCCCGCGCCCGCAAGGCCTTGGCCAAGGGCGGCACGGTCATCGCCGTCGAAGGCTATATGGACGTGATCGCGCTGGCGCAGGCCGGCTTCGAGAATGTCGTGGCGCCGCTCGGCACCGCGCTTACCGAGAACCAGCTCGAACTGCTCTGGCGCATGGCGCCGGAGCCGATGCTGTGTTTCGACGGCGACAAGGCCGGGCTGAAGGCAGCGTGGCGGGCCGCCGACATGGCGCTGCCGTCTGTGCAGGCCGGGCGCTCGGCGCGCTTCGCGCTGCTGCCGGAAGGCAAGGATCCCGATGATCTGGTCAAGGCCCAAGGACCGGATGCGTTTCGTCGCGTTCTGGCCGAGGCGCGGCCGCTGGTCGACCTTTTATGGATGCGTGAGACGGCGGGCGGCGTCTTCGATACGCCGGAGCGGCGGGCCGAGCTCGAGAAGACGCTGCGCGAACTGACCAGCCGCATCCGCGACGAAAGCCTGCGCTACCACTACCAGCAGGAGATGCGCGAGCGTGTGCTGAGCTTCTTCGGCTCGCAGCGCGGCACCAGGCAAAGTCGGCAAGACTGGAAACACGGCCAAGGCAAGACGGCCGCGCCCGGCGGGCAGTTCGCCAAGGCCGGCAGCGGCCGCATGGCGATCACCGAAAGCCTCGGCCAGTCGGCTTTGGTCAAACGCGGCGGCGAAGGGATGTCGGTGCGCGAGGCGACGATCATCGTCGCATTGGTCAACCATCCGGCGCTGATCGACGAGAATTTCGCTCATATCGAGTTCCTCGATCTCGCCAACTCCGATCTGAGGCGGCTGCATGGAGCGATTCTCGACGCGATGGCGCATGACATGGCCAATGACCGGCAGGCGGTGATTGCGACGATCGAACGCGCCGGCTGCGCCGAGATCTGGGAGCGGGCCGTCGGGCTGATCCGGCGGATGCGGCAATGGCCGGCGCTGGAGACCGCCGCCCTTGAAGATGCCCGCGATGCTTTCAGCCAGGCGCTGCACTTGCAGCGCAGCGCGCGCACCTTACATAATGAGCTGAAACAGGCGGAAGCGGCGCTCGCCACCGATCCCACAGACGAAAACTATCGCCATCTGATCGAAATTCAGGCGCAATTCCAGGATGTGCAGGCCACGGAAGCGCTGATCGAAGGGTTTGGCGTCTCCTCGGGCAGGGCGGGGCGAGCTTAGTTGGAAGCGAGTGAATTGAGAAAGCGTCGTTGCGCGTCCAAATGGCGCGTAACGGGCTAAGTCGGGTAATTGATTCGCTTTTTTCATGCGAATCATGCGAGAGGCGCTTGACCTTCTGGCAGATTGGCGGAATCAGGACGATTCGAAACGTTAACCCGAACCCGCGTCGACGGGAAATAAAGCGATGTGAGGTACTGGTCACTGGACAGGCAGCCCGCCTGCCACAGATATCAGGGTTAATCTGGACTTAATGCATGTCGCCCAAAAGGGGAAACCCGATTTGGGCAACGACATACACCAAACGAAACGAGTTGATGCAGTTACTGGCCCGGTGAAGCGCGTTTCATAAGCGAGCGCATCCGATTTGACTGGTCCGACAGCTTACGCGGCTTTGAAGTTCGGCCGCTAGGAGAAGATAAAGACTATGGCGACAAAGGAAAAGGAAGAGGTCGAAACTGAACGCGAAGGCGCCACCGATGGCCCTCTGCTCGACCTTTCCGATGATGCTGTCAAGAAGATGATCAAGGCCGCCAAGAAGCGCGGCTATGTCACCATGGACGAGCTGAATTCGGTGCTGCCCTCGGAGGAAGTGACCTCCGAGCAGATCGAGGACACGATGGCGATGCTGTCCGACATGGGCATCAACGTGGTCGAGGACGACGAGCAGGGCGAGGAGCCCGAGGCCGCCGACACCGCGGCCGATGCCGAGGAAGACGCCAACGAGTTGGCTGAGCAGACCGGCACCGCGGTCGCCGCCACCACCACCAAGAAAGAACCGACCGATCGCACCGACGATCCGGTGCGCATGTATCTGCGCGAGATGGGCTCGGTGGAGCTTTTGTCGCGCGAGGGCGAAATTGCCATCGCCAAGCGCATCGAGGCCGGCCGCGAGACGATGATCGCGGGTCTGTGCGAAAGCCCGCTGACCTTCCAGGCCATCATCATCTGGCGCGACGAACTCAACGAATCCAAGATCCTGCTGCGCGAGATCATCGATCTCGAAGCCACCTATGCCGGCCCCGAGGCCAAGCAGGCGCCGGTGGTCGAGCGTGTCGAGGAAGCCAAGGTCGAGGACAAGCCGCGCCGTTCGCGCGACGACGAAGACGACATCACCAATGTCGGCGCCGATACGCGTGGGCTGACGGATGACGACGACGAAGACGAGGACGAAGCGAGCCTGTCGCTGGCCGCGATGGAAGCCGAACTCCGCCCGCAGGTGATGGAGACGCTCGACGTTATCGCCGACACCTACAAAAAGCTGCGCAAGCTGCAGGACCAGCAGGTCGAGAACAGGCTCGCCGCCGCGGGCACGCTGTCGCCCAGCCAGGACCGCCGGCTGAAGGAGCTCAAGGACCAGCTGATCAAGGCGGTGAAGTCGCTGTCGCTCAACACGGCGCGCATCGAGGCGCTGGTCGAGCAGCTCTACGACATCAACAAGCGCCTGGTGCAGAACGAAGGCAAGCTGCTCAGGCTGGCCGAAAGCTACGGCGTGCGCCGCGAGGAGTTCCTGAAGGAATATCAGGGTTCCGAGCTCGACCCGAACTGGACGCGCTCGATCGGCAATCTGACATCGCGCGGCTGGAAGGAATTCACCAAGAACGAGAAGGATGCGATCAAGGACCTGCGCGCCGAGATCCAGAACCTCGCCACCGAAACGGCGATCTCGATCCTGGAATTCCGCAAGATCGTCAATCAGGTGCAGAAGGGCGAGCGCGAAGCGGCGATCGCCAAGAAGGAAATGGTCGAGGCCAACCTGCGCCTCGTCATCTCCATCGCCAAGAAGTACACCAATCGCGGCCTGCAGTTCCTCGACCTGATCCAGGAAGGCAATATCGGCCTAATGAAGGCGGTCGATAAGTTCGAATACCGCCGCGGCTACAAGTTCTCGACCTACGCGACATGGTGGATCCGACAGGCGATCACGCGTTCGATCGCCGATCAGGCGCGTACCATCCGCATTCCGGTGCACATGATCGAGACGATCAACAAGATCGTGCGCACCTCGCGCCAGATGCTGCACGAGATCGGCCGCGAGCCGACGCCGGAAGAACTGGCCGAAAAGCTTGCCATGCCGCTCGAAAAGGTGCGCAAGGTCTTGAAGATCGCCAAGGAGCCGATCTCGCTCGAAACGCCGGTCGGCGACGAGGAGGATTCGCATCTGGGCGATTTCATCGAGGACAAGATGGCGATCCTGCCGATCGACGCGGCGATCCAGGCCAATCTGCGCGAGACCACCACGCGCGTGCTGGCCTCGCTGACGCCGCGCGAGGAGCGCGTGCTCAGAATGCGCTTCGGTATCGGCATGAACACCGACCACACGCTGGAAGAAGTCGGCCAGCAGTTCTCGGTCACCCGCGAGCGTATCCGCCAGATCGAAGCCAAGGCGCTGCGCAAGCTCAAGCACCCGAGCAGGTCGCGCAAGCTGCGCAGCTTCCTGGATAGCTGAGACTTACCGATGCAGAATTCAAGGGCGCCGATGGCGCCCTTTTTTGTTATGGGACGCACTCTTGCGGGCCAGGCCCTTCGGGAGGATAATTTCCGTGTCGGATGCATTTTCTGGGCGACAACCCGGATGCCCGCCCCGGCGAAGCCGCCGTGCTCCGTGGCCCCGGAGGGAGGTGTGCCATGACAAGCTACATCGTGCTGATGAACTGGACGGAGCAGGGTGCCAGGAACGTACGCGAGTCACCGAAGCGGCTCGACGCCGCCAGGAAGCAACTGGGAGACATGGGCGGATCGTTCAAGGCGTTCTACCTGACCATGGGCGAATACGATATGGTGGCTGTGGTCGAAGCCCCCGACGACGCGGTGCTGGCGCGCTTCTCGCTGATGCTGGCGGCAGCGGGCAATGTCAGGACGCGGACGCTGAAGGCCTTTCCCGAATTAGCCTACCGCGAGATCATCACCTCGCTCGGATAGGCACCGCAGTGTAAGGGCCGGAGCGGCTGGTCCGAGACAGCCTCGTTCGCGCGCAACCGCTCGGGCGACGTCTTGACGGCGCCTGATCGTTCGTGGTCCTTCAGGTTGCGCCACCAACCCAACCAATGCCGGGACAATGCTGACCGTCTGGTACAACACGCGCTGCCCGGTCTGCGATGCCGGCATAAGCAGGCAGAAGCGGCGGCTGATCGAAGCGGTCAAGGCCGGGCGGATCGAGTTCCGAGACATCAATTTTGAACCGGCAGCGCTTGCCGGACATGGCGCGTCGCTTGAGGATATCCGCCGCCGGCTGCACGCCACCGACGTGGCGGGCAGGCTGCTGGTCGGCGCCGACGTTGCCATCGCCGTGTGGAAGGTCACGCCGGGCGAGGGCTGGCTGGCGATGGTGTTCGGCAATCCGGTTGCCTTGCCGCTGACACGCTTTGCCTATGATCGTTTCGCCGACCTTCTCTATGCCTGGAACCGGCGCAAGGGTCGCTGGTAGCGCTTCGTGATTAATGACCAGAAGCGCAAAGGTCTGGAGGACATCTCCGGACCTTTTTTCGTGCGAGCTATCGGCTGGCCGGCTCGCAGAGCGCGCCGACGATGCGGCGTACTACCGGCAGCACCAGCAGCAGCGTCGGAAACGGCACCAGCCAGGACAGGCCCCAGGCGGTCAGCCAGATGGACGGCAACTCGGGGTGGAAGCCAAGGCTTTTCAACGTCGAGATGAACGAGACGATGAAGGTCATCAACAGCGACAGCACCAGCGGGCTAAGAACAGCGGCATAGCGCGCAGGAAGCTTCCTGCGCTGATGTCTTGCAGTCATTTTGAGAGTTTCCCTGAAGTGTCCGGTCCGTCGCATTGGCATCCATTCGCCGGTGACCGGCTGAATTGCCCGGAAGGACCGGGGTTGGATGCGTTGCTTGACGTCAGACGCTTACGGAGCAGCCGATGGCGCTCGCGGGCCTTCTAGAGCGGGATGAAATGAGACTGAATCGGCTTGGGATTCCCTTAGGCGTGCAAATCTGATTCAACCTTCATGCTGGGCAAGGAGGTCAGCATGGATGGGCAAGCCTTATTCGATGGATCTTCGCGAACGGGTTGTTGCGTCAGTTGAGCAGGGTGGCCTGTCGCGGCGGCAGGCGGCAGTGCGCTTTGAGGTTGGGATCAGCACCGTCATCAGATGGGTGAGCCGGTTGCGCGAAACGAACAGTCTTGCGCCCGGCAAGATGGGTGGGCACAGGCCGAAGAAGATTGCCGGAGAGCATCGGGAGTGGCTGCTGCTGCGCTGCCGGGCCGCCGATTTTACGCTACGCGGACTTGTGGCCGAACTGGCCGAGCGCGGCCTTGCGGTCGATTACCGCTCGGTGTGGGAGTTCGTCCACGCCGAGAAGCTCAGTCACAAAAAAAGACGCTGAT